>JBBKVK010000346.1:0-24200 GCA_037968395.1 Saprospiraceae bacterium
AATAGTCCTCCATATTTTGATAATAATCAAATTCAAAGCTCAAAGATTTATTCTTTAGAAAATTCAATTTAGTTCCAAAATGAAATATAGTATAATTTAACAAATACGAATGGTTACCATCAGGGATATTTGGAATATTCCTAAACACATAGAGTGAAGGGAACAATTTTACACTATTCTTTTTATTTGCAAATGATGTTTGTAGCCCTTGAAAATAAGCATCTTTAAAAAATGAAGCATCATTTGATGCAAGAATAAAATGTCCTGTTGCAATTTTAATTTTATGAAATAAGTTTGATTGGAGAACAATTTTTTTTTCAAACATTACCCCTTCAGGAAATACATTGTCACTCCAGAATAATTCATTGTTCTTTTCAAAAGGGTATGTGTTTTTTCCCAACCAAAACCTATATTTATTTTTGTTAAATTCAAAGAATACTTTTTCTAAACCAATTGGAAGGGTTCCAAATTCTTTGAATCCATTCCCAAGTGTTAGTTGTGGATCTTGTTGTTTGTTCAAACTGCCAGTTCTTAAGCTTAAACCAATTGAATATTCTTTATTTTCATATGTTGCCCCTGCCCTTAACATATATCTTAATCTTGATCTGTTCTCTCTTAATGTTCCATCTGATTTTTTTGAATTCCAATCTTCCTCAGCTCTAAATCTATAATCCAAATTATATGCTAGTTTAGACTTAACAGAATCTATTTGACCAAACATTGGAATTGAGAAAAATAGCATAAGAAAAAAAAATGTTGGCAGGAGCTGCATATTGCTTATTTTTATTAAAAAAATTCAAAAATATACTTGAACCTTCTTTCTGTAAAATATTGCTGATAACTCAAAAAAAAACTCCGACATTCCTTCCAAACCCAAATCGCTCACACTAATATTAAGGAGTTGAGGATGTATTTATATATCGGAAAAAACGGATAAACCAAAGATAAGTAGTTTGATTGGTCTTAGGTAGAAATTGGGGTAAAAAATGTATTGGTACTTATTAATTAACTAATTCTATTTAAATATTGGTGGTTTACAAAACATTTATTTAGTCAATATCAAATTAGAGGTGAGGGGCTTATCACCGATATTAAATGCTACACTTTAAATAATAGGTTGATAAATGCTACACTAATTAAAAACAAAAATATTTTAAACTTCATAAATTTCTTTATCCAAATAACACTAAGAATTATTTAGACTTCAAATCTTTTCAAAATTTTAATTCTGTCTAATTGTATATGAACGCTGACTTAAAGGAATAGATTCAATACTCTTACCACCCTTTCTGTTGTTTTTCTTTGATCATCAAACGAATTAAGTTTTAAAATACAAATACAACAATTAATGTTTGGATTAATATATAAATAAAAATACAATATTTTATGCTACCTTGAGTCTGTAAATATGATCAGATGAATAGAGGAAAATTGAATTCACCTTTAGCACCCTTTAGTTGCCAGTATACCCCGCAAATCCCTGAACTGTTATTGAAGCTTAACTGTACTGTTGCTATATCCACTTATCAAGCAGGTAAACTGGTTTTGATCTCTGCTAAAGATGAGGATAGTCTTATCCAATTGCCCAGATCTTTTCCTAAGCCTATGGGCATTGCTGAAAATAAAGCCACTGATCAGTTGGCTATCGCTTGCAAGGATGAGATAATTGTATTTGCAAATTCTAAGCAACTTGCACATCACTATCCCCGATCACCGCAAAAATATGATGCTTTATACATGCCCCGCAAGACTTATCATACGGGCCCATTGGATATTCATGACTTGTATTTTGGCAAGGATGGAAAATTATATGCAGTCAATACCTTGTTTTCCTGCATTATCACAGTAGATGATCAATATAATTTTACACCTATATGGAAGCCGCCATTTATTGATAAACTGGTCTCTGAGGACCGCTGCCATTTAAATGGCTTAGCCCTAAAAGACGGTGTACCGAAATATGCAAGTGCGTTTAATCAGGGAAACACTTTTCAAAGTTGGCGAGAAAATGTAACTACTACAGGGGTTATTTTTGATATAGAAACCAATGAAACGGTAGCGACTGGATTGGCAATGCCTCATACTCCAAGGTGCTTTAGAGATGCTTTATATGTTTTGCTTTCTGCTACAGGAGAATTGATTCGGGTAGATGTCAATAGTGGAAAACATGATGTCATTGTCAAAGTTGAAGGGTTTGTCAGAGGAATGGATTTATACAAAGATTATCTTTTTATCGGGCTTTCAAAATTAAGAAAAAATTCTTCTACATTTGGCAAATTACCTTTTGCAGAGAAGGCAAACCAGGCAGGAATTGTAGTCGTACATTTACCAACTGGAAGTATAGCAGGAAAGATCACATATCTTTCTTCATTAGATGAAATATATGATGTGCATATTATTGGAGGTAAAGTACGGCCGAACATACTAAATAAATCCAAGCCGGATTATAAACTTGGTTTGATGACACCTCAAGCAACTTACTGGGCTAAAAATGAACAATAATTTTCTAAATATATTTAAATATTAAAAAAATGAAACAAATTCATCATGCAAGAAAAAGAAGACAACTTCGGTATTTAGTCAAAAGGCTGAAAGTCCTTTTGAAAGACGGCAAGAATGCTAGTCTACAAAAAATTGAATTATTTGTAAAAAAAATCAAAACCCTTATTAATGAACTCTCTGGCGTTTTAGCCCCTGTTTATTTAAAGAAAATACTGGGATCACTAGCTTTGATCCTTGGAATGTCTTTTGGTTCCCACGTTGCAGGACAATCCTTTGCAGCACCCTTGCAAAATCCTTTTGGATTAGTTTCGATTAATAATGAAGCACCTACTCCTCCAGCTTTTGTAGATCTGGATGGTGATGGTGATTTAGATCTACTTGTTGCTAATTATATTTCTTATGGTGCACTTGAATTACAATATTTTGAAAACATAGGCACTAATACCAATCCTAAATTTGATACTCCTCAAGTAAACCCTTTTGGGCTGACTCCTCAAGTGGGCTCGATAATTTTTCCTACTATTGCCGATATGGATGGAGATGGAGATATGGATTTATTAATTCCATCTGTTGAATCATATACTTATGCTGTTTCTTTTAAATATTTTGAAAACATAGGAAATGCCACTGCACCGCAATTTGCGCCAGCTATAGAAAATCCGTTTGGAATAAATCCAACTACTGAGGACTTTCTTATCCCTGCTTTTGTAGATTTAGATGGTGATGGTGATATGGATTTATTTTGTGATAATTATTATGGTGATGTATCCTACTATGAAAATATCGGTACTTCAATCGATCCGCAATTTACAGCTCAAGTTCAAAATCCATTTGGTTTGGGTACCACTAATTACTTTATTTTTCCGGCATTTGCAGATTTAGATGCTGATGGTGATATGGATTTATTAGGAGGCACTTTTGATGAGGCTAATTTTCAGTATATGGAAAATACCGGCTCAGCGACTGATCCGATGTTCAATACTCCTGTAGAGAACCCATTTGGCCTTGTCGCAACTCAATATTATGCGGTTCCTGCATTTGCAGATTTAGATGGTGATGGAGACATGGATTTGCTTGTGGCAGAGAAGGATGGAAATTTTCAGTATTTTGAAAACACTGCTCTCGTTGGAGTGCAAGAAAAACATTCTGACATTACACTTGATTTATTTCCAAATCCAGTGATTGATATGTTGACTATAAAAACGGATACACCCTTTGAAACAATTGAAATCTATAATGCGACTGGCAAGTTGCTTAGTTTTTATAAGGGCTATGTTAATTCAATCGATGTAAGTGCTTTGCCCAAAGGGATGTTTCTCCTAAAATTTACGGATGAGCGAAGACAATTTATTACAAAGAAAATATTAAAAGAATGATCGTATTGTGAAATTCGATTTTTGAATAGTTTTAAACATGAGCCATCTCGGATTTTGGGATGGCTTTTTTTATTAAAAATAGATTTAAAAATAATGGAAAATGATAAGTAAATTTTGGTTAATCGAAAATTCAATCTTATCTATTGTTATGTGATTTTCAATTATTTCCAATACACTATAAATTTCACTGTTAGTAACTTTTGAAGTACAAACCTGCCTCAATCTTAAGTTACTTCTCAATTACATTTTGTGAGGACTAAATAAAAGTCCTAATTATCACAATGCAAAGGGGGTAATTGATTACATTATTTGTTTATATATCGTCTTTGTCTATTAGTGCACTTCAGATATATATAATACTTCAACCAATTAAAAAAGGGCAACTTTTTAGATTGCCCCACTTATTTAATTCAATATTTATGCAAATTTATATATTCTTTACTGTATTTCTATCTGATAAAATGTCTTTCAATTCTTTGATAGCACTGTATTCATGGGGTAGTACTTTTTTAAAGCATTCTTTGGCTGCTATGAAAGCCCCTTTTTCAGATCCGGGCAATTTTTCTTTTAAAATCTTTTTTGCAAGTTTCATGTCATGCTTTAACATCCCTCTTATTGAAGGTATATCATGCCAATCTCCTTCGATAGCAAGCGTCTGTATTTGATTCCCATCAGGAGAAGCAACATCTTCTAAATCGATGGTATCTCTGCCTAGTGATTCTATTTTTGTTCTAAATTCTATCCCTACGCCTTCTGGCAATTTCCATATATCTGGGTCTTTATCCATTTCATTGTTGATTAGAAAAATCTCTAATCCAGTCTCATGAAATCGATAAATCATCACTCTTGCATAATCAAAAACACCCATAGGAAATATTATTAAGTACAAATATAAAGACTCCATTCTTAAACGAAAGAAAAAAACTTAAATTAAGTTTACATTTACAACAAATAATCTCAAAACATGTTGAAAAAATAGTAATTTTGATCTTAATATCACATATTAAAAAAATAAGATATTTAAAAGAATGAGCATAAATAGATTAGTTAAAGCTAAAATTTTAAAATAAATCAATAATTTCGAATCAAAAGTTGTTTAGTTTAATATTTTGTATTACTTTTGCACCTCAATTTAAAAAGATATAAGAAATGGCAAATCACCAGTCATCTAAGAAAAGAATAAGACAAGACGCTGTCAAGAGACTTAGAAACAGATATTACAAAAAAACAGCAAGATCAGCTATCGCTAGATTAAGAGAGATGGAAGACAAGAAGGAAGCTACTGCATTCTTGCCTAAAGTTGTATCAATGATAGATAAATTAGCTAAGAAAAACACTTGGCATAAAAATAAAGCTTCTAACTTAAAAGGGAAGTTAATGAAATTTGTTGCTAGTCTGAAATAAGATTTGCGATTAAGAAATCAAAAAAGTGGTAGGTCGTTGATTTGCCACTTTTTTTATGCCCAATACCCAACATACTCAATAAGAATGTTAATTTTAACCCGCTTTATGCATTAGAACTTTGTCATGAGGGTTGAAAAACCAACTTGCCTGCCGGACAGGCAGGAAAAATAAGCACTTTTACTGACTGATCATCCTGTAGTAATACAGGATGGTGAAGGAAGAAAAGTGAGTAACACGACTTATTTTGAAGGTGTTTCGGTCCGCAATACCTGCCCGCCGCACAAGACTTTGGCAGGTGGGGATTTTCTAACGTATAATGCGGGTTTAACTTTCTAAAAACGAATAATGGCAGCACCACTTCCTGAGAGAAGAAGACCTAAAACATTAAGCGACTATATTGGCCAAAAACATATAGTTGGAGAAGGTGCTGTGCTATCTTCTGCCATCAAAAGTGGACATATCCCATCATTTATCTTATGGGGCCCACCAGGAGTAGGCAAAACCACACTTGCAAGACTCATAGCCAATACCTTAGATAGACCTTTTAGTACCTTATCAGCTATCAATAGTGGTGTAAAAGATATTAGAGAGGCCATTGATAATGCCAAACGTAAAAAATTCTTTAACACTCCTAATCCCATATTATTTATAGATGAGATTCATCGATTTACAAAAGCCCAACAGGATTCATTACTTGGGGCAGTAGAAGACGGTACATTGACACTAATAGGCGCTACGACAGAAAACCCATCTTTTGAAGTAATCTCTGCCCTACTCTCTAGATGTCAAGTATACGTATTAGAGCATTTATCCAAAGAAGACCTTATTACAATGGTAGATTCTGCCATTACAGAGGATGAGATCTTAAAGAAAAGGGACATCAAGATAGAGTCTTACGATGCCATGCTCAAGCTATCTGGTGGAGATGGCAGAAAATTGCTCAATATACTAGAGATATTTGTCAACCAACAACCACCTGCACAGCCCATCGTAATCACGGATGAATCTGTAGAAAAAATCATTCAACAGAATATTAACATTTATGATAAAGGAGGCGAAATGCACTACGATACAATCTCGGCTTTTATCAAGTCGATCAGGGGATCAGATCCAGATGCTGCAGTGTATTATCTTGCTAAGATGATTGCTAGCGGCGAAGACCCTCTTTTCATTTGCAGAAGGATGATCATAGCTGCATCGGAGGATATCGGATTGGCTAACCCAAATGCTTTGCTATTGGCTAATAATTGTCTCCAAGCGACCCATGCTATTGGGTATCCTGAAGCTAGAATCCCCATGTCACAAACTGCGATATATCTTGCATGCTCACCTAAATCAAACGCTGCTTATATGGCGATTAACAACGCCATGTCCTATATAAAATCTCACCCTAATCAGCCAATACCACTTCACTTAAGGAATGCTCCTACTAAATTAATGAAAGAATTAGGATATGGTAAAGAGTATAAATATGCCCACAATTATGAAAATAATTATATCGAACAGACACATCTACCCGATGAAGCTAAAAATGAAAAATTTTTTGAAATAGGAAATAGTGAGGCAGAAAAAAGGATGACTGCTTGGATGCTGAAAAAGAAGTAATTTTGTATTGATCTATTTAATTTACAGCTTATAACTAACAACTTTTACCAGCAAAATAGAATATCCCAACCCAAATTAGACCTTTGATTAAAAAGAATAGAAACCCCACAATACCTATTCTTTTTAACCATTGCTTGAGTTTGCTATCTGATTCTGAAGTCATACGATTGTTTTAAAAATAAAAAAGAGGAGCATTACGCTCCTCAATCTATTCAATATCTATGAGGAAATCAATGACGCTTAAGCATCATTATCTTAGTAGTTTTTGTATTAATTAATATGATTTCCTCTTGTTAAAACAAATAATATTGAATACATTGTATAGAGTACAAATATTGAGCCAAATAATCTAAGGGATTAAATCCATAATTTTTAACATCTTTACATTAAGATTAAGAGACAATATGCAGTTTAGTTTTTGGGAAAAAGAACAATATAACACCACTGATGCTACGATAATCATCGGAAGTGGTATTGTTGGAATGTCTACCGCTATATCAATAAAAGAAAAATCCCCTAATACTAATATTATTATCGTTGAGCGGCAATGGCCTCCTCAGGGTGCCAGTACTAAAAATGCTGGCTTCGTGTGTTTTGGCAGCTATTCGGAGATTGTCTCTGATCTAAAAATCATGACAACAGAGGAGTGTATCAATCTCATAAAAATGAGATGGGATGGTATAAAAATACTACAAAGTAGGCTTAGCAAAGGCTCGATAACAAATACAGGAGGATATGAACTTTTTGATAAAGGATGTTGCCCGTCTGAATCTGACATCATAAAAATAAATTCAATCTTTGAACAAGCCATTGGTCAAAAAAACTATTTAAGGAAGGAAAACAATAATCATTTCCCAAGTTTAGATGGCTCTTTAATCTCGATGTCCGCTGAGGGAATGCTCAATCCTATGGATATGGTATCTCAGCTTTATCAAAAATGTATTTCTTTAGGCATAAATCATCTCATAGGGTTAGAGATAGATAGAATAGACACTGAAAAAAATGTTTTATCAACTACAAATGGTGAAAGTGTACCTTTTGCAAAATGCGTAGTTTGTACAAATGGATTTGCTTTAAAATTATTGCCAAACATTCCTATAGTTGCAGTTAGAAATCAAGTAATGATGACTAAGTCTTTGCCCAATCTAAAATGGAAGGGTGTATACCATTACGATGAAGGTTATTACTATTTTAGAAACTATGGCGATAGAATACTATTAGGAGGTGCAAGAAACTACGATCCAATTATGGAAACTACAGACAGATTTGGCTCGAATAAAAAAATCAAAGACCATTTAACAGATTTTATGTCCCAAAACGTTATACCCAACATGGATTATACTATCGAGACAGAATGGTCAGGAATATTGGGGATGGGTCCATCAAAAACTCCCATTATTGAACGACTAAATGACAATCTGTTTGTAGGTGTAAGGCTGGGAGGGATGGGCGTAGCAATAGGCAGTTATTTGGGTGATAAATTATCTAAATTGATTCTATCTTAGTGTATAGCAATATTATAAAACATATAATAAAAATCACATTCGCTCTACTTCTCATAGGCAGTTGTGTGATTGTTAATGGTCAATCCAAAACAAAGAAGATCATTATTGAAAATGCTGATACCCAAATTTTCTTACTAGAGGAGGATCCACCTACTCAAAAGCTAATTGGTGAAGTTAGAGTGTTTCATGAGGGAGCATATTTCTTTTGTGATAGTGCCATCATCAAAGGCAATAATATGTTTGCATATGGTAATGTCATCATTATCCAAAATGATACTATCAGCATTTTCGGGGATTCATTAAAATATTATGGTAAAGATAAAAAAGCCTTTATCGATGGTAAAGTAACCTTACAAAACGGTGGTGAAAAATTATTTACGCCTTCCTTAGAGTATCATGTAGGGACCAAGACTGCTTACTACTACAATAAAGCCATTCTTGAAAACGATGGATATGTTGTAAAAAGTAAAAGAGGTGTTTATGACACAAAATCAAAAATCGCATATTTCTACGAAAATGTGTCTGTGGATGGTGACGACTTTAGGTTGGTCAACGATTCTCTAATCTATGATATGGATAAAAAGATCTCTAAATGGAATACCCCTACCCTCATCGACCAAGACAGTTCGAAAATATATAGTGAGTCTGGATATTATGATTTAGATGATAAAAATGCACTTTTTACTAAGAATGCACAAGTTGTCGATGGCAATAGCAAGTCCTCTGGAGATTCTATCACATACAATGACGAAACCAAAGAAATCATCATAAAAGGCAACGCTGTATACACTACTGAGACAGACACAGCTTCAGCTAAAGTCATCACATTCAATAAGGACACAGAAGTCTCAATATTAACAGGTAATGCCAGCTACAAAAGCCCAGAAAACAATGCAACTGGTGAAGAAATAATCTATGATAAAAAGAATGGCTCCTATCTCTTAAAGGGCAAAGGAATGGTTTCTGATCCACCTAATTTGATATTTGGAGACAACATAGATTATAATAAAAAAGCTAAGACAGGATTGATCATTGGCAATGTAATATGGAAGGATACCTCGGCACAAAGTGACATATTCTGCGATACGTTGACTTACCTTGGCTCTGAGGACTACGCAAAAGCAATTGGTGCAGAAAAAAGGCCCTTATTAATCTCCTATCAAGATGGTGATACTATGTACTTAAGTGCTGATACATTGATCAATACAAGGCAAATAATAGCTAGAGACAGTATTACTTCTGACACCATCAAATATCTCATTGGGGACAATAACGTCAAAATATTTAGCATAGATTATCAAGCTGTCGGTGATAGCCTATCCTATAATCTGACGGACTCATTATTTACTTTATTGGATAGGCCCATCATATGGCAAGACACTACCCAAATGACAGGTGACACCATTATTATGGAAATGAAAAATGGAGCACTATCTCATATGCACATCCCATCTAAAGCTATGATCATTACCAGTCCTGATTTGATATTTTTTAATCAAATTAAAGGTAAAAAGATTGATATTGACTTTGTGGATAAAAAGATAGACAAACTTAAGGTCAATGGTAATGCACAAAATATTTACTACATGCTAGATGATGAAGATGCCTATATTGGCGTAAATCTTACCGATTGTAGTTTGATTTTATACCAATTTGATGATGGTAAAATATCGACTATAAGATATTATACTAAGCCAGAATCTAAGATATTACCCATGCAAACCACCGATCACGAAAAAATAAAATTGGATGGTTTTAATTGGCAAGTAGATTTGAGACCGGTAGATGGTAGAAGTGTCAGGTGAAAAAAGACATGCATATTTTCATTTTAAAAAGTGTCAAATTTCTCAAATTTCCTTCCATTGTATTTTAAGACACCCGCATTGAGTGATGCAAGCCAAAGTGAGCCAGACTTGTCTTTATAAATAGAAAATATTGTAACTTCTTCATCACCTTTTATTACTGGGTAATGGGTTAGCTTATTACCATCATATCGCCATACGCCATCATCATATGTTGCCATCCACAAGTCACCTTCATTATCTTGTGTAATAGACATGTAGTATGGATATATTAATTCATCATTATCATTCATATATCCAATACCTTTCTCCATACTATACTCCAACTTAATAGAAGTATTATACTCTAAATTAGATGGCAATATTTTGAATTTATTTTGTGTATTGCAAAACCAAAAATACCCGTCTTTATCTTCAATTATTGAACGAATCCCAAATGAACCACCTTCAGGAGTATCTGTCAAATGCTTTTCGTAAAGCCACTCTATAGAGGTGCCATCATATTTACATAATCCTAGTGATGATGTCCCAAACCAAACAGCTCCTTTCGCATCTTTGTAAATTGCATATATGCCATATGGACTATAAGAAGCATTTGGATAACTGGCATAAAAGATATCTTCTTGATCGCTTTTTGGAAATTCTAATTGGTATAAAGAATTATTCCCATCTTGGTCTGAAGATGGACTAAATCGATAAGGTCCTGGATTGTCCCAACCGATTCTAAACCACAAATCATCTGGATTTAACTCCCACTCATTTTTTGAAGAATTGATTTCTACAATAACCAATGTTGTAAATTTTTGTCCATCAAATTTGCTAATACCTGACTGTGTTTCAAAAAATATATTAGCAAATTTATCCTCTTGGATGCCTAAAATTGAATGACTTACTAATCCATCATCCACCGTGAAAACGATTAACTTATTCCCATCATATTTATACAATCCATTTTCATTTCCTCCAAACCAATAATCACCATTCTTGTCTTGGTATATTGTAGAAACTCCACCTTCTATGCCATCCACTATGCTCCCTAAAGTTGCATCTGAATTTAGCATATTATTAGAGTTGATTTTTGATCCAGTTATATTTTGACCTTTACAGGCTAAAAGTGATCCTAAAATTCCAAAAACGAGTAAGATATAAATGAGGTTAATTTTATAATTCATATTTGAATTTATTTCCTTTTACAATAAAGCAATTTTATCTAATTACTTGTACCTACTCAGGTGTACTCCCAAATTTTATGATTTTGTCACAATTTTTGCTTCTTGCAGGCAAAAATGCCGCCAAAACAAATAGGGTTTCATGCATTTGGTTCTATTAAAACCAGATTATATAATAATTTGACCCTTCTAGGGTCACTAGCTGAATAGTTACAATTACTTAATAATTAGGAATATTTAACCCTAAGATTATATTGTGTTTACCAACTTGAATGTCGTCAACAGCTGACAGTTTTATGATCCCGCTGCCCCCACGATTTTCAAGAGCTTCTCTTTTATTTTCTGTCAATAATTGGTCATCATCAAATACAAATTCATCAATATAATATTCATCTTTCACATTGGGTTCTTTTAGAGAAGTATGGATATGAGCTGGCATAGTATTGTTAGGATATGGTGCAGGGCGAATGGTATAAATCGAATAATTTCCATTCTGATCTGTTTTGACCCAGCCTCTTATATGGCCATGTCTTTTGGATTGAGCCTCCATTCCTGGTTTGGGCGAATAATATCCATTGTTATCTGTTTGCCAATAATAAATAATGACATCCGATGCTGGTGTCTTCCCATCAAGTTTATAAACAACACCAGTAATTAGTAGTTTTTGGCCCTTATCATACCATCCAGAACTGGTATCTACGGCTTCGATATTTTTAGGCATACCAACATACATTAGTTCGCATCCATCACAGCCACCGCCTACGATCAGTTTTGATTTGACATTGTTTGTTGTCTCGTTTTGCTTTTTAACTTGACCGTTGCAGTTGGCCATTGTAAAAATAAATAAACAAAATAGAGGTAAGTAATAATATAATTTCATTTGATATTATTGAGTTTCATCATCAATTCTGATCAACATTCAATCATCCGTGGAATGCATTAACCGTACTATTTAATAACAACATATTCCAAAGATAATGATATTCTAAACTTATTTATCACCAATTATCAACCAACTAAATCCGATGGACACATAGTTCATCCTATGGTTGATGCCAACTCCAAATGAAAAATCAAACTGCATGTTTTCATTTGGCAAATATGTAAATCCAGTATCAAAATTAGATACATGTTGATCAATGTTTGTAATTGCTCCATACGGCTCTAGGTAGACTCCGACATTTTCATTTATACTATATCCCAATGCAAAGGAGTACGTAAGATCCCCATTGTCTTGCCCAAAATAATTGTACCCAAGGTTGTATCCAAGTCCCATATTCTCATTCAGACTATGAGATATAGAGAGCTTATTTATGGTACCATAACCATCATTAGTTAATTCTTTGGAGCCTGATGGGACTGATAAATGTGAGAGAAAAGCAATCTCTGTATTAATGCCCTCTTTTTTAAACAATTGTATTTTTGTACCTACTTCTAAGTCACTAATTCCTTGTACAGATGGATTGTCATTCTTAAATGTTTCAAACTGACTCAATAACCTCAATTCAAAATTTTTACTAATCCCTACTCTAAATAAGTTAGTTGGAGCTAATATTTGTCGAGATGAAGTTTGATTATTTCCCTCAAAAGCCAACAGGACTCCTGATTCAATTTGCAAATTTCCTTTTCCTACCGTGGATGAACTTTCTGTTTGATCTGGTCTGTCAGTTACGATTTGGCCATTTATGCAAACATATGAAAATGCACAAATAACCATTATTAATGTTTTTTTCAATGAAATTTCTCTTTTTGGTTAACCGTAAAGGTATAATAAAATAATCTAAACCTCTACATTAACCTATCAACTCATAAAGCTAAAGAAATCCTCTTTTTTAGACCTGCTAATGTTAATAATACTTCCATCTGACATCACCACATAACCGCCATCAGATTTAAATATTTTAGTAATATAATCTGTATTAATGTAATGCGAGTTATGTACCCTATAAAACACATCTGAATGTATGCTTTCTTCTACTTCTTTTAAAGTTTTAGAACTTACATACTTTGCTCCTTTGTTGGTAATAACTGTAGTGTAGTTGCTATCAGATTGACATCTAACTATGTCTTCAAATTTAACCACTTCATATCCATCGTTTATTGGTAATAACATTCTAGATTTTGATTTTCCTAATTGGTATTATTATCTTTAAAAAAAATTTAGTTTTTTAACCAATTACAACCGATATTTACTCTAAGCAACCAGCAGCTCTTGCCACGAAACTGTTATAATCTTTTGCATGGAATCCTACCTTTAAGTCAACATAATTGTCAGCTTGATACAAAACATTTGTATCTGCACTACCTTGGATAATCCGATCTGAAGTGATGATATTAGATACTTTATGAATCTGATGACCAGAAGGACGTCCAAATGTAGGGTCATTTACTTGGGTAAGTGTTAGGTTTGCTTCACAAGCCTTGTAACCCTGACTTTTCCACATTCCACGGCCATAAGTGCCTGCATAGACAGCAGTGGAGGTCACCTTCATATCATATACTATCACCCTGGGCAAATAGGTTGAAAATGGGATCCACTCTGACATGGTAGTATTCCTATAATAAACGCCTAGTTCTGTCCCTATATAAAAACCATTGCCATTAACATAATCATAATATATACAATGGACTGGTAACTCTGTGATTCCTTGTGAGTAGGCAAACCATGTTGTTCCGCTATCTGTACTCTTAAATATTTGATTATCCAGATAGCCTGAGGAAACCGCAAAGATTACATTACAGCTATCCGGATGGACCAATATATTTCGAATATAAGCACCAGAATTTATTCCGTTAAAATTGGGATATGTCCAACTGATAGTGGAGGCTGGGTTATTAAAGTTGCCCGACCGGGCAAGGCTATCTGGCTTACAAATATAAAATACATTTGGGTTATTCAAGCACTGGCTCATGGAGCGTACAGTTTCTGAATTTCCGAATATTGATGTAGTCCCCGGCCAAGTAGCACCGCCATTATAGCTGATTTTGAGTTCATTAATAGCATGGGCGATGACTTTATTATTATTATCTACAGCAAATGCCATTGGGTCATGCCATTCAGATGGAAACAAATCTATAATTGGGTATCCGAAATTGGACGTTTTGTGTTTAAAACCTTGTGTTGACCCAAACACAATATTGTTGTTAGTTGGATGAAACATACAATCAAGGCCATCTGAACTTATCTCTCTGATTCCTATAGCATCACCAAGCTCCCAAAATAGGGTACCATTGTCTTGGGTACCTCCTACAAAACGAACCCCACTGACGTCTATGTCGTAAAATTGAGTAATTAACAAGCCGTTGTTTATACTTATATAATTTGTTGTCCCAACTGGGCGATAAGACAAACCACCATCTGTACATATGTACTGATTTCCATCCATAAAATAGATATTATGTACATCAGAATGTAGCCCTATATTATCAAATTGCCAATTAACACCTGAATTATCTGACCGATAATGCCCAACAGTACCAATATAGACTTTGTTGGTTGCAATTGGGTCTACAGCTAGTGAAAAATCGTAGGCAGGTTGTGCATCACTGAGGTTTAAACTATCGGGATTATTTTCATTGACAGTCTCAATAAAACTAGTCCCACCATTATTAGAACGGTGTAAGCTGTACTCAGAATTATTTCCACCTTTTTTATAAAAATAATATATTACTTCGTTATTCGACGGGGCTATCGCAACACTCGTTCGAGTAGCAAATGAAGTAGGTAAGTTTGATGAAGCAGGCAAGATTTGAAAAACCCCACCATTTGTGTTTTTAAACAAACCGTCTTTACCTGCTGCATAAAGAAAAGTATCTGTACCAATGGCAAAATCCATATCGAAAAACCCACCTGTAACACCTCCTACTGCATTAACTATTGCAGGATATGTAGCAGTTGACATTATTCTCAATAACTTAAACCCACTTGGCCCACTTGAGAAAGCAAGGTAAAATTTTTGAGGATTGATAATATCTTGGACCATTTTGTGTCCGTACCATTTTTGCTTTGCAGGAAAACTGTATAATACCCGCCATGTTGCTCCAGCATCAAAACTTTCATATACACCAACACATGGAAGGGCACCGGAATCACCATCACCTGTAAGGACCAAAATATGATTTTCATTATTATAATCAATGACTATATCTGATACTCCCATTTGTACCATTCCATCCCAAAGTGGAGTCCATGATGCACCATGATTGTAAGTCTTCCATACTCCACCCGTAGCGGCCCCTACATATATAATATTTGAGTTTGAAGGAGGTTTAGCGATACAATTAACTCTTCCCATGGCAGGTGCTGAATTAGTAGGATCTTGGAAATTTCCCGGGTTTACTGATGACCATTGCCCATGAAAATGCCTTTGACCGCTTTTGGGTTGAAGCGACTCTTGCCTTTCCATCCGACTAAGCAGATCTATATTTTTATTAGAATAGTTAAATAAATAGCCCTCCTGATTTTGGTGACTTATTGCATTTTCTTTCCACCTCATCCAATGATGATATTTATTAGCTTTAGTAGCACCTACTTCATCGAAATAATGCTCCATATTATTTATGATCTCTTTTACTGGTTGATCATTGTATTTAGATAATTCTTCTCGCCATTGCTGGGCAAATATTGTATTTGTCCATGAAAAGATAACTACAATAATTATGTATCTACTTCTCATCATTATTATTTATTATTTGTAACTTAAGAACATCAATTTCTTTTTGTTGAGCGATGATATGCAGTGTTAACTCTTCTAGTTTTTCCATCATCTTGATTTGCATTTCGCCTAGAGATATCCCGTCTTTTTCTATTTCAGCCGCTGATGGAATATTGGGTAAGTGTTTGTTTTCTTTTATAAATATCTCTAAATCTCTTAATGACTTTAAATTATAAGTATCACTAAATACATAGTCTGGCCAATTAAGGCTATTTTGAATTCTAACCTCTTCAGCAAGTATTTTGCCATCGACAACTACCTTATAAGCCCCACTATAAGGGTCTACATTTTGCCCAATTCTCAGATCTCCACTGATATAACCATTACCTAAACCATACAATGCAAAATCTTCTGCAGCAAGAGCTTCTCCATAAAGGGCATAAGCTTTATTATTGCTGCCATTGGCAGAGACAGCGGCATAGTGCCCAAATACATTACCTGTCCCAGTGTGGGTAGCAACCACTAGAGTGCCATATACTGTAGATGTTGAGGTGTTACTCGCTTGGATCCTTAGGGCAGTAGCAGTAGATCCTATACTTTGAGCATTTTCAATATTTACCCTGCCTGATTGGATAGTCGTATTTATTCTAAGTCTATTTTGAATTTCGACATCACCCAGCCCAAATCTCGCAGCTAGATTTTCTAATCCACCACTTGCTTGTGCAAAGAGTCCTATCCTTTTGCCAGACGTACCTATTGCTTCTGCATATAAACCATACGTAGGGTATAAAGGATCGTTACTAGCCCCGCCATTACCTAAGGCATAAACACCCTGAAAACCTCCAGTAAAATGTCCACCTATTCCATATCCAGCACTACAGATTGAATGACCTTCCAATGCATGAATATCGTCGCTGCCTGTGTAATTAACATGAGAATAGAAACCGTCAATGTTTGTAATACCCGGAACTTCTAAATGAAAATATTTACTTGGATTTGCAATGTTGACACCAATACTATTTGTATTAACTTTGAATAAGGTATTTTGAGATATTAGATTTAATGATAATACAAGAAAGATAATAGTTGAAATCTGCTTCATAATATTTGATTTTTATTTCTACAAATATCAACTGAAAAACAGCATTAAAAAATATTGATTTAGTAAAAGGTAGAACTCATTGTATATTTTGCATTATGTTAACCACTGATCATTTTAATTTATCAAAAATATTACCTTTTTTATCTCTGCTCATATTAATCCTTTGGTTATTATCCATAATTAAGAAGCCCCCATCATTGCGATGAATACTTTTCACTTTATCCAAATTGACCAAATAACTTGCATGCACTCGATGAAAATTATGTCCTTCAAGTGATGCTTCTACATTTTTCAATACCCTACTCACCAATTTTGATTCGATTCCAAAAAATATTTCTGTATAATTTCCATGGGATTGGCAATACAATATATCATCTATAGTAATAAGATCAAAACCATCAGAATTTGGCACAGATATTTTCTTACTCTTAGGTCCTAAATGCATAGATTTTAATAGCGCCTCTACTTGAAAATAATAATTACTGTCCTCAATGGATGTCATTACCTTATCCACAGCATCTCTTAGTTGCCCTCGATCTACTGGTTTCATGATATAGTCTATTGCATGCTGACGGAATGCTTGTACTGCAAATTCATCATACGCTGTCACAAATACTATTTTGAAATTGATGTTCTTCACATTAGTGAGGAATTCAAATCCATTCATTTCTGGCATTTCAATGTCTAAGAAGACTAGGTCAGGCTTAATTATATCAATTTTGGATAATGCTTCAATGGGAGAATTGAAAGATCCAAGTACTTCTACTTCAGGGCATATTTCATTTAAATCAATTTTCAAACCAGCTGTACACAGTGGCTCGTCGTCTATCAATATTGTTCTTAAAGATTGTTCCATGATTTATATTGGTAATGTTATGATTACTTTGGTGCCTGTAGCATTTCCATTTTCCATTTTATCTATTATATTTAGAGTAGCTCTAGTACCTAGAGTATCTATCCGTTCTTGACTTAATAATTGACCAAAACCTTTTCTAGTTTTATTGTTTGAAGACACATTTACTGTTTTATCAATATTTCTACCTTTCCCATTATCCTCAATAATTATTTCCAACAAATTACCTTGCTGAGAAATATTTACCTTCAATTCTGCAGGTCCTACCTTACCTAGTAAGCCATGCCAAATGGCATTTTCAATAAAAGGTTGCATGATCATGGGAGGCACTTTAATACTATTTGTATTTAGACTTTCATCAACATGAATTTGAAATTCAAGACTTTGTGAAAACCTTAGCCTTTCTATTTCTACATATCTTTTATTAAAATCTATTTCACGAGCAAGAGATATATTTGCCTCCTTAGATATAGACAGAATCTCCCGAACTAAATGACTGAAATTTCCGAGATATGCTATACTACTTTCTTTTTTATCCATTAGTATTAAACTCCTGATACTATTTAACGCATTGAATATAAAATGCGGATTTAGCTGAGCTCTAATGGCTTCGTTTTGCAGGTTGGCAATCCGAGTATTCAACTTTTCTTGTCCTACTTTGTATCTAACTCTTGCCCTATATACCATTGTAAGAAGTGTAATTATTATCAATCCACATATGGACACAAACCAGTAAGTTTTCCAAAAGGGTGGCTTAATAATAAATGAATAATCAGAGATACTACTCTCATTACCTTCGACTACAGATTTTATTTCAAATTTGTAGGCACCATATGGCAGATTTTCATATCTAAATGAGCTTTCTTCAATGCCTGCTTTTATCCACTCTGCATTATATGGCGTCAATCGATGCCAATAATTGTAATCATCAATTTTACCATATACGGGCATTGACACATTGGCAATGAAATCATTTTCAAAATAAGGAAAACTAGCATTTATTAATTCTGTGTCTTTGGCCTTTCCTTTGATTAAAACTTCATGAATATCAACTTTAATAGGCTTATTTTCTTTCGCCAAAATATCAGGATCGCCAACTATAAAGCCATCTTCTCCATTTAGAAATATCCTGTTTGTTACCAATGAAATTCCTTGTGTTAATTTTGTTTTACTAAGACCATCTTGGCTTTTAAGAAGTTTTTTAATATTCAAATCAAGATCGAGCAATGCTAAGCCATTATCTGTTGCTACCCATATTCGGTTTTGGCCATCAGCGACCATCTCAACTGGACTATAAAGCTCACTCATAGGTAATGTCGAAACAATCACAAGTTTACTAAAATTTTCATATGGTTTAATCTTGAATATTCCCTCTTCATTTGAAACGAGATAAATATAGCCATCTTGGTACATTAGCTGCTGAATGGCACCAGATTTAGCAGGAGTTTTATCTAGAGGTTGTACAACATTATTTTCTGAATTTATTCGAAACGTTTCAACATATCCACTATTTTTTTCAACTAAATAAAATACAGATTGAGCTGCAATACCAATCTTAGAACCACAATCAACTATATCATGAAGTATAAATATGCCAGCTTTAGCAGAGGCAATATAAGGCAACGTTACATTCATTAAAATCTCTTTACGCTTTAATGAAAATTTTATTAACCTATCTTTTTGACACAACAACCAAAGGTTACCTTCATTGTCAATGAGAGCAGATCTAAGATCTCTTAGGTTTTTTAAATCAGAAAAGTCCGTATCCGTTATTTTTCCCGTTTGACCATTGACATAAATTAGCGATTTACCAAGTCCTATGTAGTTGTCTTCGTAAGGAATTAATTTTATAATAGAGTTTATTCCTTGATCTTTTGGTAGACCATTATCTGTGTGCAGTAGATTAAAATTTTGGTCATAAATTTTTAATGTCGCCTCCTCAGAAGCATATGACATTACATATTTTTTTGATTTGTTATTATAATGTGCATCGAGTAAAAACTCGTTTATAGCTTTGTCGTTATTTATATTTACAAAACCTTGTAAATCAGGATAAATACATGACAATCCTTTACTTGTGGCTATCCATATTATGCCACGACTATCTATTAATCCACCATTATACTTCCCTTTTAACAATGTGTTTCTGTTGTAGGGTTGAGCAGTAAATATGTCCCACTTTTGAGTAGCTAGATCAAATGACCCTAAGCCTACATTCTTAAATGTACAAAATAACTTAGCATCTTTCAATCCAATGATTTCATAACGCCATGTGTCGCTATTAACTAAAGGATTTTGAGATGTTAACTTACCATTTAGTGACTTAAATAACCCATCAGTGTAAGAAGTTACCCATTGGTTGCCGTCGGGCTGTTCAAAAGTTGTTATAAGTTTCAAATGACCCATATTACTAAACAACGTGTCAATAGAATGCTTACCAAACAAATCATGAATTTTATAGCTTGCATCAAATGAAGTTAAAATAATATCCCCATTTTTACTGTTGAAAATGTTTCTGAATGTGTTCTCAGAATCAAATTCAAAATCATCAATTTCTAGGTTTTCAATGTTAATTCTTTTTAAGCCATAATTCCTTACTGCAATAAGGAGATATTTATCTAATACAGAGATATCATACACCTCAGACTCTAGTATTTTATTTTGATTTGAAATTAGTTTAAATAGATTGGTCCAATGTTTTGTCCTTTGGTTAAAGTGATAAATACCATTACGCTCAGTTGACATCCAAAGATTGTTATTATCGTCGAATACTATTTTCTCTACAAAAACATTCTTAGGTACATCTCCAAGTCCTGATCGAGAAACATTTGTGAACCTAACACCATCAAAAAGTGACACTCCCTCTGAAGTTCCTATATAAATATATCCATTCTGATCTTCGCTAATACACGTAACATTCTCATTTGATAAGCCGTCTTTTTCTGTATAATTGATACAGAAAGGTTGACACATCGAAGTGGATTGCCAAATTATAATCAAACTAAAAAGATAAATAAACTTCAAGAGATTTATTTGAGTTTGGTAAAAGTATTGTTAACAATGTTCAAGTATAGAATATTTTATAATCCAATGACCTTAAACTATTAAGCAAGATAAGTATTTTAAAAAGATCATGACAACCATGCTGTATAAATAGTATAACTGAATGTGTAAAGGGTCAAATACATTGTAAAATAATCAACTTACAATTCAAAAGTGTGGTATCTGTTAATAATACTTCCCACTAAATAAAAAACCACCCACGTTTTGGCAACGTAAGAGATCGGTTTGTTATTAGACGTTATCATATGGACGGTAACAAGTAAAGATTATCACACCCTATAAGCTACTGCATTGATATGCATCCCTGCCCCGACAGAAGCAAAAAGAATAACATCCCCAGCGGCTAAAGAATGACATTGCAAATCTCCTTTTGCCACTAGATCGTACAATGTTGGAATAGTGGCTACACTACTATTGCCAAGTTTATGAATACTCATTGGCATTATATCCACAGGTATATTATCCAAACCGTACAATTTATAGAGTTCTCTAATGATGGCTTCATCCATTTTTTCATTGGCTTGGTGGATAAATACTTTTTTTAATTGATCAATCCCAATATTGCATTGATCCAAACAGGATTTCATGGCAACTGGAACGTGTTTTAAAGCAAATTCATAAACTTTGCGACCTTTCATTTTTATAAAACGAACCTTAGGGTCTGCTTCTGGAAAATTGGATTTACCATGATATATATAAAATGCTTCTTCTTTTGTAAAACTCTGTGATGCACAGCCTATTATTCCCCTGTTTTGGACATCAGCATTGTACTCTAAAATAGTCACTCCTGCTCCATCGCTAAATATCATACTGTCTCTATCGTAAGGGTCCACAACTCTACTCAGAGTCTCACTACCAATCACCATTATTCTTTTAGCAATGCCTGCTTTGAAAAAAGCATCTGAATGTATGATTCCTTGTAGCCAACCAGGACAACCAAAAAGTAAGTCGTATGCTGTGCAATTGGGATTTGCTATCCCTAAGTTGTGCTTTACTCGGGCTGCTAGAGAGGGAACAGCATCTACTTGAATGGTATGTTTTACTACATCTCCATAATTATGGGCAAAGATAATCTGGTCTAATGATTCCGGGTCTATTTTTGAGTCTTCAAGGGCAATCCTTGCAGCAATAGTTGCTAAATCTGACGAAGTAACATCCTGTCTAGCATAGCGGCGTTCTTCTATCCCAGTTATCTTTTTAAATTTATCAATCACAATCTCAGAGGGTTGATTTATCAACTCATAACTCTCTGTATAAAAATTCTGTGAGACAAAATCCTTGTTTTGAATGACTTCGTCAGGAATACATCTGCCACTACCTATTATTATTGAGCTTCCCATGATTCAAATTTTAGGTAAGATAATAATATCCTTATAATTGAAAGTATTTTTTTAACCCAAAGTTAAAATTTTGGCAAATGAAGGCCAATCAGACATTGCTTATTCACTCGAATCCCCTCTGCTCACCTCATAATAATGTTCAAACTCCTTGGCATCTTTATTTGGAGTAAGGATAAAGCCCTGTTTGATCAAAATGTTGCTTGATGGTAAATTATCCATTCTAGTGTAAGCACCTATGCTCTTGAATCCCGCTTGGTGAAAGCCAAAATCCAATACCATTGTGATTGCTTGTGACATTAGCCCTTTCCGCTTATGAGTGGTCAATAATTCATATCCTATCTCTGCATATTGTGCAGGTAAGTCTATGTTCCACAAGCAAATTGTGCCAATTATTTTATCGTCACCTGGTAATACTATGCCCCAATTGTACCACTTTTCATTCGCTACGCCTTCTAAGATGAAATTTAGGTGCTTCTCAATATCTTCCACAGATTTTGGAGCCTCTCGGTGTAAATATTCATTACTAACTTCATCCGATCGAATTAGAATAATTTGTTCAATATCCTCTTTAGTATAAGGTCTTAGCGTCAAAAAATCTGATTGTACAATTGGGTTGAATTCTTTCATACTTTAAAGCAAAATAGTGGCAATATCATGAACAGTATGTATTGTATAATTAGGAAAAATATCCGTTTCATTCGACTTCCCATGACTTACCCAACAGGTCTTCATACCAAAGTCATTTCCTCCAATAATATCAGATTTTAGATTATCTCCAACTACCAACACTTTCTCTTTATGCGGTGGATTTATGATGGAACCATAGGCATGGTGAAAATAATCTGCATGAGGTTTGGCTACTCCTACTTCGTCAGAGACAATGATGCTGTCAAAGTAATGGTCCAATCTAAGTCTGCTCAATCTTGGTCTTTGTACCTCTTTAAGCCCGTTTGTTATGATGCTAAGTTTGTATTTACCCTTTAACTCAGTCAGAATATCTTCTACCCCACTATAAGGTTGGCTGCATAAAACAAGGTGGTTTAAGTACGAAGTATTAAATTCTAAGCCGGTACAGGGTCTCTCACCCAAAGCTTCAAATAGTCTACTAAATCTCAGCTCTCTTAACTCTATGGCAGTAATCTTTTCAGCCTCAAAATCTTCCCACACTTTGGCATTGATAGACTTATAGATTCGGTAGATGTCTTCTGTACATTCTATCTTAAAGCTATCAAATGTAGCCCACAAAGCTTCCTTACTAGCGCCGTCAAAATCTAGTAATGTATTATCAGCATCAAACATGATCCATTCCATCGTCTTCTCTTTTTTGCAAATATAAGGCTATATCAGGTTTTATTGTTTATTACTTTTTACTATTCAAAAAAGCTTTATTAAACATTAGAACTAAACACTACTAAATAAACATGACGGCTCGAAATGAACGATGCAATGCAATCGCCTTTTTAGAACTAGACTTTTGTTTCTTTTGTGGCAATGACAAAAGAAAAATACGCTCTTTTATACTCCCATCTAAATTCCAACTTCCAACTGTTCCTTTTGATTGAGCCTCTCTCAACAAAATTTGAATTTAAATCTCAGCAAAAAGAGTGTTTCTAATACATACACCACTAATTATCAATTATCCAACTTGGTTATAAAACAGCGATAGAGCATGTAGAGCCATAATTGCGTTATTCGTTCAGGGAACCTATATTTTTCACCTCTTTAGATCAATCACGTTTTCTTATTTAAATTACTTTTAGATACGAATAAAAAAGCATGGAGGCTCGAAATGAACGGTGCAATGCAATCGCCTTTTTAGAACTA
>JBBKVK010000347.1:0-3209 GCA_037968395.1 Saprospiraceae bacterium
TATTCATAATGGTATATTAATTTATGTCTCTTCTTCCTTGAGTATTATAAGTTTCTAAACAAAATACTTTCCTATAAAAGACTATCTCACACCTTATGTAATTGAAATGTTTGATTCGAAAATAAGTGTAATTGTATATTGGAATTTGATAAAAAGAGATTTTTTAATGATATTAAATCCAATCTAAGAGTACGCCTCGTATATCAAATTGTAAAACCTAATTCACTTTAAAAGTAAACCTAAAAATAATTAACATGAAAAGTAACTATTCACACACTAAAACATTTGGACAACTCTTCCTCTTATTGATAACAGTATTTTTGCTTAAATCTTGTGTTCAAGATACTCCAACTATTTCTGCAAATAATTCTGATATACCAGAACTCTTACAACGTAACGAAAAAATACAATACGGTAAAGAGTGGGACGATGTGCAAAATTCTTATTCAGATTATAAATCAGCTATCACTAAAAATGACAATGACTATGAAGCAAAATTAAAGCTAGCACAACTATACATTAAAGAAGCGAGAGTAACAGGTGAGCATGGACATTATTACCCTGCGGCACTAAAAGTATTAAATAGTGTATTAGCTTCGGATTCAATAGATAATGATATTAAGTTTTTGGCGTTGATGACTAAATCAGGAGTTCAATTGTCCTTACATGATTTTGGAGGAGCAAAACTTACTGGTACAGAGGCCGTAGTACTGAATCCAGCAAATGCTCAAATACATGGCGTATTGGTAGATGCCAATGTAGAACTAGGAGATTATGATAAAGCAGTAAACCTTGTAGATCGTATGGTCCAGATAAAGCCGGATATTAGGAGTTATTCAAGAGTCGCTTATTTAAGAGAAATCTATGGTGACATACCAGGCAGTATTGAAGCTTTAACCATGGCTGTAAAGTCGGGTTATCCTGGCACAGAAGAGACCGCTTGGGCTATGCAAACCTTGGCGGACCTATACGCTCAATATGGCGAATACGCAAAAGCCGAATCCTTATATAATAACATTTTACAAATGAGAATTGATTATCCATTTGCGGTTGGAGGATTAGGAGCTTTATATCTGAAGCAAGGTGATAATGCTAAAGCTGAGCAAACATTAGATCGAGCAATATCTATCATTCCAGAAGTAGGATTTTATGTCTCCAAAGCTGAACTATTTAAGAAAGAAAATAGGGTAGAGGAGTTGAATAAACTAATACCTGATATATTTGAAATGTTAAAAGATGATGAGCAAAGTGGACATAATATGAATTTAGAATATGTTCATATTTACAAAGATATATTGGAAGATTACGACAAAGCATTAGAATATGCCTTAATGGAGTATGAAAAAAGACCAACCAATATCGACGTGGCTTTAAACTTGTCAGAAATATACTATAAATTAGGCAACAAAGAGAAAGCAAAAGAAATGTTAAAAATAGCAAGTAGTACAAATTCTCAAAAACCTGAGCTTCTTTTAATGAAGAAAGAAATTATGTGATAAATTGAAATAATCAAACAGAAATTATAAAAAAAAGTTGGTTACAGTTATCTTCGATAGCAAGCAAAATACGGGAGTGGATTGGTTTTGCCTTCGGCTTTGACTATCAAATTAGATAACTGTTTGTTAGTGTTTTGTGGTTTAACCGTGGGCTTAAGAGCTCACGGTTAATTTTGTTAAAAAGGATTATGTTTTTGAAAATAAAATTTTGACCATTCTACACTGCTCAAATATTTAACTTTCTTATTTTATCACTAATACTACTATTGTTCATCCCATGCTCTAATTCGAAGAAGGTATCAGGGTTATAACTCTTTATGATTTGACCATCATCTATTAGGAATATTTTATCACAATTTTCCGAAAGAGTAGATAAGATATGAGAAGAGATAATGATCGTTTTGTTTTTCTTTTTAAGTTCTTTAATCAAGGCTACGATGATAATATTGCTTTGAATGTCAACTCCGTTAAATGGTTCATCGAGGATGAATACATCATTTTTTTGAAATAAGACCCCCATGAGTGCCAATTTCTTTTTCATCCCAGTAGAATAGTTTTCAGCATATTGATCAAGAGGCAGATCAAATATGTTTTGACTTTCAAAATCATCATCTTCAATATTCCTTGCCATACATATTAGTTTTAGATATTCCCATCCTGTAATCCTTGACATAAAAAGAGGATCGGTCTCTAGTAATCCTAAGTTGTTTTTCAGATTACCATATTCTGATTCTATTATTCCAGTATGTTTTTCTAGACCTGATATACATCTAAACAAAGTAGTTTTGCCTGCACCATTCTTACCAACGATTCCATAAACAGTTCCTTTTTCAAAGTTTAGATTGATGTCGTTAAGTACTTTCTTAGTACCAAATTTTTTGGATAAATTCGTTATTGTTACCATTCTAATATTGGTTCTAGTTTTTGTTTTGATTTTTTATAAAAAATTGGAATGACTAACAATAAAAGCGGGGGAAACCATAAACTTAGTGCATATAAAAATCCTTGGGGAATGCTCATTTCTTTTGGGTATGCTGAGTATTTAGCAAAAATTATTGACATGAGGTAAACCAAACCAACGATGCAAACTGCTAAAGTAATGACAATGTAACTTGTAAAAAAAGCACAGATCAATAATAGCCCTGGTATCGATATTATAGAAGCACAAATTATCGCATTGAGAACCTTTCGTTTCATAAACTGAATAGCGTTATCTGTAAATATCCAGACAAAATATGGCTGCTCTGGCTTTATATAATATGACATGCATATCAAAAACAATGAACCTAAAGACACCACTCCAAGATTATAATTATCCACCTGAATTGCCTTAAAAAGAACGAAATAGACAATGCCAATAGGTAAGACTGTTTTTCTAAACCCTACAATATTTTCGAAAGGGATCTTTTTAAATGGAGTAGGAATTACATTGCTAAAGGTTCTATCTAAATTAAAAAATACGAAAAGTATAGATGATGAAAATATGAATAAAGCTGCAATGAATTGAATTTCATATATCAGATAAACCGTGAACGGCAGTATTAATATTCCATTCTCAATGGATCTTATTTTTAAATAGCTGATTCTATTAAAAATGATTTTTAATTGAATGTTTCTGTTTCGTTCACCTAATTTTATAACAAAAGAAAAAGCCAATATTAAATATAGCCAATGTGCTAATTCTGTTTTTAAAAATAAAAATTTAGAAGAAAA
>JBBKVK010000348.1:0-6522 GCA_037968395.1 Saprospiraceae bacterium
TATTAAAAGAAGTTCAAAATGACTTACAAGAAGATATTCTTAAATCAAAAGAGCTATTTGCCTATTATAAAAGAAGGGATTCCATCATACAACTGGCTCTTGACCACAAGCTGACTCGAGCTGATTATTTGAGTGACAAAAAGTATGCTTATATAAATGTTGCCATGAATGCCTTTCATCTTAAAATTCATAGTAATGGATATAAAAATTTTTCTGATAATTTAGATAATCTTCCTGAAACATATAAAGAAATAATCGCGCCTCTCAACGAGATTTACACCTATAACAAGTACGAGATTGACAAATTTGATACCAGATTAGATAAAATCACAGATCGTTTAATGGACAATCAAGGCGCAACAAAACCTTGGTTTTACAATGTACAACAAGGAAAAGTAAGTGATGAAGCCATCCAATTTTACTTAAATGATTCAATTTATAAAAATGACCTTTCTTTGTACAAAAATGCTACTTTTCATTTAACAAGACATGTATATGATTTTAATGAAAATGCCATCAATGCTTGTCGTAGAATTGCAGAACTTACAGGAAAACTGAAAGAGCTTCCTGATTTTATACCACATCATTTAATAGATGCCACACCACAACAATTTCAAGAACTTAAAGGTAAATACACATTAGTTAAAGTCAAAACACCTTCTGGAGAGATTCAGGAAGTAAATTCCCCTGGTGTAATGGAAGTAGATGAACAAAGGTTAGTGTACTTAGATATTGAGTCCAATGCAACAACTGTTTTATACTTTAAAAACAAAACAACCCTTTATTCCATGGATGGTGAAGTAACGATTTTAAAAAATAAAAACAATCGTGTGATTCGTCTTATATCGAAAAACCAAAATTATGAAGGTGAATATATAAAAACAGAATAGCCAACAACTAAAAAACTAATATCAATGATAAAACTATTCCACAACATCCGTCAAAACCTCATCAACGAAGGCAAAACAACAAAATACCTTAAATATGCTATTGGTGAAATCATTCTCGTGGTTATTGGTATTTTGATTGCCTTACAGCTCAATACCCATAAAGAAAATAAAAAAAATAGCGATTTAGGTTATCAATACCTTAAAGAAATGAAGTATGAAGTTCAAAAAGATTTTTTTATGATCGATGGTTATATTAAAAGACTACAATATAATTTAAAAAATCATGAAGCTGCCTTAAAAACGAATAACATCGCTACATTGCCTTTAGACAGTATCAATATGATTTTGACACCTGAAAATCTTGATTTTAAAATTAGTGAATTAACTTTTATTAAAATGAATAATTTAGGTTTAACAGCTTTGTCTACTAACGAAAAACTAAATACACAAATAAGTGATTATTATAACGCAGATGTTGTGGGTTTAAAACTGGCTATGGCATATGTTTTTGAAGAATTGAAAAAATATCTTGATTTTCTTCAATACCAACAAAATAGTATGGACTTACGTGATCTCTTTTCTAGCACTACCGAATTTGAATTTCCTGCACTCTATAGCCAATCAAAAGTGTCGTTTGATAACGAAAATAGGCAGCATAAAATTGATTTTATTATGTCAACAAAAGGTCGAAACATTGTATTAGATGATTTATATAATAAAAAATATTCTTTAAGAAGATTAGTACGATTTAAAAAACAAACGCAACAACTGCTAGAGGCGATTTACGAAGAATTAAAAAGCAAAAATCCTGATTTAGAACCTTTACCAGAATTTCCTACTGAAGAGGAATATAAAGAAATTAAAATTTCAAAAGAGATCATGCTAAACTATGTTGGTACGTATACATCAGAGGATAATGATGTTATGGAGATTCGTTACGACCAAAATAAGCAACAACTTACTATACAATATAACACCAATGAAGTACTCGATCTTTTAGCTTTAGATGAAGATAGGTTTTTTATAAAAAATTATTATGTAGATGTACATTTCATAAAAGAAGCGGGCAAAATCATTGGTTTTTCAAGGACTAAAAATGGTGAAATTGACTTTAAAAAAATAGATTAATCGTACATAAATGATGATAAAACTCTTCCGTAACCTGCCTCGCCGGCAGGCAGGCATCCGTCAAAACCTTCTCAATGAATGCAAAATATCTAAATATTTTAAATATGCCATTGGCGAAATTGTACTTGTAGTCATAGGGATTTTGATTGCCTTGCAAATTAATACTTGGAACGAAAGCAGAAAGGACAAGCACCAAGAATTAGAATATATTCAAAGATTGATCTCGGAAAACCAACAAGACTTAATTACTTTTTCAAACAATATTCAGAGTTTAGAGAAGGGCAAGGATTCCATTATAAAGTTTTCTGAGGCTTTAAAAAATGGATCTGAACCTAACACTTTGTTAATAATATCTGCAAATGAATATTTTAAATATGGAAGTATCTACCCTGTTTTCACATCCTCCACATCAACTTTTGACGATTTGTCAAGTACAGGTAATTTAAAATTAATCACCAATACAAATTTACGTGAAAGCATTGTAAACCACTATTACAAACATAATCAAACTATAGGTTGGTTACAAGTGGCTACCAATTGGGCATTGCCTTTAGATGCACCATTTACTTATGAGAATGACATCATGAAATTTGAACCGAATACGGCATTTCTATTTCCAAGTGAGAATATTAATACTCTTGCAAAGGAATTAAGGGTTGAAAAAATGAAGTATATTAGTAATGCCGCTGCACATTACTGGATCAATACCGATGCAATAAACCAAATCAATGTACTCATTATTGAAACCAAAATGCTGATCGAATTACTTGAAAATAATTTAAAAACTATAGCTAACTGATATAAGAACCGATGATAAAATTCTTCCGAAAAATTCGCCAAAACCTACTCAATGAAGACAAAACTTCAAAATACTTCAAATACGCTATAGGTGAAATTATCCTTGTGGTGATTGGAATTTTAATAGCACTTCAAATAAATAATTGGAACGAAAACAGAAAAGCAAATCAATTGGAAGCCAATTTTTTCGAAAATGTGCTTTTAGACCTTCAAAAAGATGAAAGAAAACTTAACTATTATAAAAATTTTCACACCAAGAGAATTGAATATTTAGATACCTTGTTAACATATGTAAGAAACCCAAATAAAACGATGGGTATTGATAAATTTGGCATGTATGTAGAACCATTGTTCTATGCATCAGATCCTACAAATTATAACATCACCTTTGAATCTGCCAAATCTTTAGGCACCTTCAACAGCTTCAAAGAGAAAGAACTTTTAAAAGGTCTTTCGGAATATTATGCAGACTTTACTTTAATTGAAAAATCCTTTAGCTCTATTTTACGGTTTATTGAAAATCAATTTGAGCCTATAATGTACACTCTTCCAGAAAATTATATGAATGAAGTCACTGGCAATTTAGTTATAAGCGAAGGAAGCGTACAGGAATTTTATGATAAAGTAGCATCAATAAAAGATTATAGAGGTATAACTGCAGACTATGAAAAAATATTAACAACACCCAAAATGGAAAATTATTTAATTGGTGATATGGGAAGAACTTTTGGAGCCATTAGTACCATATCTGCAAGACAAAACATGCTAAATCAATTACTGGTGAAAATTAAAAACCAATGATAAAACTCTTCCGTAAAATCCGTCATAACCTTCTCAATGAAGGCAAAATATCTAAATATTTCAAATACGCCATCGGCGAAATCATTCTCGTGGTCATTGGTATTTTGATTGCCTTGAGTATTAATAATTGGAATGAGAATCAAAAGCAAAAAAAGCAACTCGATGTCATTTATACTGCAGTGGAGCAAAACCTAAAAACTGACCTTAAAAACATAAAAGTACCGATTGAATTTTTTGAAAAATTGGATAGTACGATTACAAACATATTGACCACAAACTATTCGACCTCCTTTTTAGACTCTATAAACGAAACCAATTATTTAGAATGTATCCCTTGCAAAAGTAATATCAATATGTATGAGTCTTTTGAAAAGCAAGATAATGGGTTTGAATTATTAAAAAAATATGAAGATAACCAGTCCACCAAAGAAAATGAATTTTCACAAGACATCATTCAATTTTACACAACTCAAGGAAACGGATTGACCACATTCCGTGATCTTCTCATCAAAGAAACTTACTCAAATTTAAAATATTATGAGCAATTCGCTTGGTATTCAGATTATTCTTTAGGTAATTACAATTCTGAAGCTATTGCCTATTTCCTAAACGACCAAAACTATAAAAACAGAGCCGCCAACTTCAAAATTTTTATAGGCAGAAATTATTTGAAAAGACTCAAAGACTATGAAGCATCTGCTAAAGATTTCATCAGCCAGATCGAAAAAAGACGTAAAGAATTATAAAATACCAACTAACAAATGATAAAACTCTTCCGCAATATCCGAAAAAACCTTTTAAACGAAGGCAAAACATCCAAGTATTTCCAATACGCCATTGGAGAAATTGTGCTTGTGGTAATTGGTATTTTGATTGCACTTCAAATTAATAATTGGAACGAAAATCAGAAAAAAAGCAAGATTAAACAAACATATATTCAAAATCGAATTACAGATCTTACCACTGATACCATTCAAATTAATAGTAGATTAAAAGTGAATTTATATTATCGTCAAAATATTGACTCTACTTTAAAATTTATTAATACATCAACACCAAATATTGAAGCGATATTTGAGCATATTAAAAATACTGATCAAGCTGGTTTACGAGTTGATAATAATTACTATGATAATACTTTTGGCATTTTAATTTCCAGTGGAAATATCGATTTGTTCTCGAATACATTTACAACTGACTTAATGGAGTTGAATAGGCTTCAAAAATCTGAAAAATCAGTTTCTCAAGGAAATAAAGATTTTTATTTCGAAACACTAAACACTTATCAATCTAAACATTACGTATCATATACTATAGATAATGCGTTTTTAAATACTTTTTTATGGAAGGATAAAAATTTGCAAGATGTTTTTATTCAATTTATCAATATGAAAGAACAACAATTGCATACTGTAAATAGATATATAGAATTAACAACATTGGTTTTGAAAAAAACAGAGGCTATATTAAATCAACTAAAAAGTAATACAGATATATGATAAAACTGTTTAGAAACATCCGCCAAAATCTTCTCAACGAAGGTAAAACAACTAAATACTTCAAATATGCCATTGGCGAAATTGTGCTTGTCGTCATCGGGATTTTGATTGCCTTGCAAATCAATACTTGGAATGAAAGCAGAAAACAAAAAATAGCAGAGCAAGAAATCCTTATCAGTTTAAAAAAAGATTTAGAAACAAACAAAACTAACCTTTTGTTTTATATCAATAAATATGAAAAACAATATGAAAATGGTATTTATTTATTGTCATTATTCGCTAAAAATAATGATTCAATCCCAACACTTACCTTAGATAAAGCTTTAGGTAGTATAGAAGAAACATCTACTTTTGAGGCTAGTGATGGTATTGTCAATTCAATTATAGCTTCCGGTAAAATAGACATAATTCAAAATAAAGAATTAAAATCTTTGATTACCTCTTTTAATGGTACTGTTATTAACGCTACTCAAGAAGTTGAAAACATCATTAAATTAATTCACAATCGTCTTTGGCCTAGCATTGATGGTAAAATAAATAATGCTAATAGAATAAGAACTTATGAAGGCTTTAGTGAATTTCCAAAAAGTTCATATACATCAGATTATACATGGTTTTTTAAGTCAAAAGAGATGGAGGATGTTGTTAGTAATATAACAAGTTGGAACAAAACGACTATTATAGATATGAATAAACTATTGGAAACTATTGATAAAATGTTGTCCTTAGTAAATCAAGAAATAAAAGTTGACCAATGATAAAACTATTCAGAAACATCCGCCAAAACCTTCTAAACGAAGGTAAAACAACCAAGCCTGCCAGCCGGACAGGCAGGTATTTTAAATACGCCATTGGCGAAATTATATTGGTTGTTATTGGTATTTTAATTGCCCTATCAATAAACAATTGGAACCAGGATAAGCAACAAAAAAAAGTATTGAATAATATTTATGCAACCATCAAAGCAGATTTACAGCAGGACATCCTAAATATTGATGATATTATCACTATTTCACAACCTATTGAAAAAGATTATTTGGCAATTATTAATAAAACAAGAAAAAAAGATGACTTTAAGGATTGTAAATATTGCAAATTTATAAATTTCGGATATCCTGACATTAACATAAGAAAAAACGGCTTTGAACTTTTACTAAATTATAATCAGCAAAACAACACTTCCAGTGGTAATTTATCAATTAAATTAAATAGTTTATTTGTAGATTTATCTAATAAAATTTCTATCAAAATAAAGGAATTAACCGTAAACAATAATTCCTTTGCAGAAATTGTAATAACTACACAACCATGGTTTGCTGATTTTAGCTTTTATGGTGACGTTTATTATAGTGATGATTTTATTGAATATGCCTTAACCGATTTTGGTTATAGAAATAGAGCTAAAT
>JBBKVK010000349.1:0-39638 GCA_037968395.1 Saprospiraceae bacterium
TACAGGACAACATTGAGCAGCCGACTTTATGTCTTGCCCATTCTGGTCTTTTGACAAACCAGTTCTGGTTTTTTGGCTGCTCTGCATATGGGTGTTTTAGCAACTGATAGAGATCTTCAATTAATGAGAAATCACCTTTATCAGCTTTGTCTATAGCCATTTGTGCCATATAGTTTCTCAGTACATATTTAGGGTTAACAGCATCCATATTTAGCTTTCTCTCATTATCTCGAAGTACTTCCTGCCCGAGTCTGTTTTGATAATTAAACAGCCAATTTTCCCATTTTATTTTAATAGTATCAGTTACCTTTTGATCATAAAAGGCATCGCTTATAACAGACAATAATTCTTCTTTTTGATAGTCTTTTTGTTTTTCGATGTTACTTAGATTTCTAAAAAATATAGTCATGTCAGTTTCTACATCTTGTAGGAGAACCTCAAGGTCTTTAATCAACAAACTGTCTTTCTCAATATTTTTGTCTAACAATAGACCAATCTTTTGCATCATCATAGATTTGTATTTGATAACAAAGTCTTTATTATATTTTTGTAATATATCTTCTAGGGGCTGTGTGTCTTCTATCAATGGATATAAGGCATTAGCCAATTGAAGTAAATTCCAAAGTCCTATTTGTGGTTGGTTACCATATCTATATCTATGCTCTCTGCTATCAGTAGTATTAGGTGTCCATTTGTGGTCATATCCCTCAAGCCAGCCATAGGGACCATAATCAATGGTGAGACCAAGTATAGATAAGTTGTCGGTATTCATTACACCATGTACGAAACCAACTCTCTGCCAGTGGATAATCATTTCCAAAGTTTTTTCGCTTACAGCTTTCATGAATTCTATATATTTAGCCTTGCCATCCGTTTTGATCTCTGGATAGAAATGCTTGATGGTATAATCAGTTAGAGTTTTTAACGTAGTGTAGTCTTTTCTGGATGCTAAAATTTGAAAATTACCAAATCGTATAAAACTAGGCGCTACTCTGCAGACAATTGCTCCTTTTTCATAGTCTGAGTTGCCATCATACATCACATCTCTTAATACCTCATCACCAGATATTATAAGTGACAATGATCTTGTAGTAGGTACACCTAAGTGGTACATTGCCTCGCTGCATAAATGTTCTCTAATAGATGATCTTAAGACTGCAAGACCATCCGCTGTTCGAGAATATGGTGTTTCTCCTGCTCCTTTGAGTTGGAGTGCCCACCTTTTGTCATTGTATAATACTTCAAATAGGTTGATAGCTCTGCCGTCACCTAATTGACCAGCCCAATGTCCAAATTGGTGACCACCATAACACATAGAATATGGATGAGTATTATCTAATACACTTTTGCCAGATAGCAAGTCTAATAATCTTTTAGACTTCATACTGTCTATACTTATTCCAACTTCTTCAGCCATTTCATTTGAGAAATGTACCAATTGAGGTTTGGTAGGATTCCTAGGGATTACGTAAGAAAAGCAGGCGTTAAAAACTTGTCGTCGATTATTAGTTATATCTGGATCAGATGGTAATTCTTTATTAAAAGTGTCGTTTATGTTAAAAGTCATAGTAAGTTAAACCTTATTTATACAGATTAGTTTCGTTATTTCTCCCTTGGTCTATTACTTGGATGAAAATTTAGTATTGTCTGTCTTAAGTAGTCAGTGCTTACGTGGGTATATATTTCAGTCGTAATGATACTTGCATGACCTAACATTTCTTGTACAGCTCTTAAATCGGCACCTCCTTCTACTAAGTGGGTCGCAAAAGAATGTCTAAATGTATGAGGACTTACCGTTTTAGTAATCCCTGCCTTACCAACATTTTCTTTTATGACGTTAAAGATCATTACTCTACTTAATTTCGCTCCTCTTCGATTTAGAAAAAGAATATTCTTACTGTCTGGGTCAATATGAGATTGATTTCTAACGGATTCTAGATAAATACCGATAAACTTAATAGCCTCATCTCCAATTGGAATCAATCTTTCTTTATTGTTTTTTCCTAATACTTTTATATATCCTTCTTTTGGAAAGTAATTTGACATCTTCAATCCAATAAGTTCGCTTACCCTTAGACCAGAAGCATATAGAGTTTCTAAAATAGCTCTATTGCGATGCCCTTGAGGATGGCTTAAGTCAACAATTTGTAATATTTGATCTATTTCTCCTATAGACAATACATCTGGCAGGTTCCTTGTCAATTTTGGTCCTGAAATCAGTTCAGTAGGATCTGTATCTATTAAATCTTCTATTAGAAGGTATTTGTAAAATGCCTTAATACCTGAGAGTATCCTGGCTTGCGACTTTTCACTGAGTCCAAGTTCACTAATGTAAGTAATAAACTGCTCAATTTGAGTCGTAGATATTGATTCTGGAGTTTGATCTACTCCTTGTAATGTAAGATATTCATAAAGCTTTGAGAGGTCTTGGTCGTATGCTGCTATTGAATTCTTAGAGAGTGATTTTTCAAGTATCAAATATGCCTCAAAGCCCTTGAAGTATGATCCCCAGTTCATAATTTACTTTGTGTCCTTACTCAGTCCAGGACTTCTTTGTAAAAATTCATCATAAAGTAAAGTGTGTCTGCTTTCCATCGGGACTTGTAGCCCTCTTATAAAAAGATACTCTATCTGTGTTTTTGTTTCGAAAGGGTCTCCATCGGAGACAAATAGATTCGCAATTTTACCTGCTACTAGACTTCCATAGCTTTTTTCGACACCAAAAATTTCAGCAGTGTTAATGGTTATTGCTTTTAATGCTTCATCAATACCCATTCCATATGCAGCGGCAAACCCTGCATTAAATGGTAAATTCCTTACGTTTTCGGTTTCATCAGTTCTAATTGCAACTTTGACACCTGCCTTCATCAGTAAGCCAGCATTTGCATAAGGATTGTCATATTTATCTGATGATCTTGAGGGCATACTTAAGATGGGCCCAGTAATCACAGGAATTCCAGCTGCTGCAATATCATCAGCTACTCTGTATCCTTCACTGACACCAGTAAGTACTACATCCAAGTTTCTCGTTTTTAACCACTCTATTACTTTTTTGATGTCTTCAGCTTTGTTTACCTCGATCAATAGCTTCCTTTCACGTCTAACTATTGGTAACAATGCTTCTAATTCGGGTCTATAATCTGAATTATTTTTGTTCATGGCTACTTCTGTGGAGTCAATTTTAGCATACAAAAATGCATTATCCCATAGATCATTTATTTTCTTCAATTTTTTTTCTGACTCTTTTTTCAATTCTTCTGGAGTTCTTGAGTCCCACCATCCTCTTTTACCTGATGTAGGATAAGACATTACAACAGCTTTTGCGCCAGCATACATTTGATCCGGAGTATATCCTATTAGATCTATGAGTGCTCCAGTTCCAGAGATAGTTGCTCCAGTAGGATACGTAAATACGGTAGTTACACCATTAGTCCTTGAGACAGGAATAGATACTGAGTTTGGATTTACTGCAGTCAATGCTTGCATCTGTGGGATTATATCACCGATTTCTCTGTAGTCATTAGTCAAAGATACTGATCCTATCTCTCCAAGTCCTAGATGGGTGCCTGCATCTATGAATCCAGGATAGATGTGTTTGCCTTTGCATTGAATAGTAGTGACTGGTGCAAATGTTGATACATTCTCCCCGATTGCTGAGATCCGGTCACCATCTATAAGGATATCTCCAACATAAGGAGTGGCTGTTACTGGATGTATGGTAGCTCCTTTTAATAAAAATGGACCTTTGATTGATTTTTGTGTCATTTGAGCTTGGATGCTTATTGTAAACATTATCAAGCTTAGAAAAGATATTATATATTTCATTTTCTTACTTTTATTTTGGATTAATGTTGGTGTTTAGAATGATCTGTCTCACCTAAAAAGAGGTATTCAAATACACCTTGCATGCACTTGTCGTTATTTTGATTCGTCTCGATAAATAATTCTGAAATTTCTTCATCAGGATCTACATCCAATCTCATGTCATCATTATCATTTTGAATATCGAAACGAACAATTCCATCCACAATCGTTAATTGATTAATAGCATAAATAGATAATGGGTGGTTGTTAAATATTGCAATATCAGCTTCCTTACCTACTTCAAGTGACCCAACTCTATTTTCTATCCCCAATTGAGTCGCAGGGTTTATTGTTATAAGCTTTAGCGCTTCACCATCCGTTAAACCTCCATATCTTTGTGTCTTTGCAGCTTCATGATATAGATGTCTAATCAACTCTCCAGAATCGGAATTAATAGAAGTAATTACACCATTTTTGGTGAGTATTGCTGCATTGTACGCTGTAGAGTAGTACACTTCAAATTTATATGCCCACCAGTCAGAAAACACTGAAGCCATAGCCCCATACTCCGCTAGTTCGGGAGCCACCTTAAACCCTTCATTGACATGTTGAAAACATATTTTTTTAACTCCAAAATCTCTTAGTACATCTATCAACATTAAGATTTCATCTGCTCTATATGAGTGACAATGTATAATTATTTTACCATCTAAAATGTCTAACATAGTTTCCATCCTTAAGTTATACTCAGGGCTAGTTCTTGTTTTACCATTCTTGTAGTCATCCCATTTTCCTCTGTAAGCTAGTGCTTCTCTAAAACTTGATCTGAATATTTGCTCTACACCCATTCTAGTATTTGGCACTATATTATTGCCTTCACCATGCACCCTAATAGGATTTTCTCCTAAAGCAAATTTAATAGTCCTTGGTGCTCCTTCCATTCTTAGGTCATCTGGATTATATACTCCATATCTATGTTTGATGGTTTCGCATTGTCCTCCAACAGCATTAGCAGATCCATGCATGGCATGAGATATGGTTACACCACCAGCAAGAGCTCGGTATATACCTACATCATAAGGATCCAGAGCATCTCCTACGAAAACATCCGCTGTGTTTGGGTTTGTCGCTTCATTTACCACATCCAAACCTATATGAGAATGTGCATCTACTATACCAGGCATTACAAACATACCTTTAGCATCAATTACTCTTACGCCAGGTGGTGGAGAAATATTTTGTCCAATTTTATTAATTTTTCCATTTATTATTAGAATGTCAGTGTTTTCTTTGACCCCATTTGTAATGGTCAAAGCCGTACTATTTTTAATTAATAAATCGCCAGTTTTTATCTGTGATTGGGCAATGCTTAATGTGAAAATAATCGCTAAGCTTAATATATATTTGATTTTCATATTCTTATTCTTGAATGTTGTAAGAAGATATTTATTTTAAAAAGAAAGTCTTAGTCTGGAATAAGTCTTCTTACGCCTGATATTTTAAATGAACCCATTCCTTCAATTTCTGCTGTGCCTTCAAAATTAGTATTACTGGTAAAGTTCAAATCCAGTTTGACGGTCATTTTAATACCTTCATTTTCAATATCTAACTTAAAAGAGATATTACTCCGATCGACTGATATATCATAGCCTTGATCTACTTCACTTGGTGTTTCGTCACTCTCTACTCCTATAGTATATGAGGATCCGTCTTTTTCAAAAAACATGTTACCGTACTGAGTACCACCTTCTACTTCTACCTCATACCTCCAAGTACCACTTAGATCACCAACCTTTTTATCATCATTTTTATTGGTTTTTGAACTGTCACTTTTTTTCAATTCAGTTACTTGCCCTTCGACTATAACATATTTAATTTTTGATTTTTCATCAAAAAGTGGTTTGTCAGTAATGACTAAATTACCTAGTTTGCCTTTTTCAATAGTACCAGCGATTGCTGATATATTTAAAATTTTGGCTGGGGATGTTGTAAGAGCTTCTAATGCATTGTTTTCAGGAAGGCCCGCTGCTATTAATCTTCTAATACTTTTTAAGATATCACTTGTGCTAATATCCATATATGAAAATGAAAAAAGTATGTTCTTTTCTGCTAATATTTTTGCTTGAGACAAGTAAAGGTCATAGCTTTCTTTCTTTTTTGCTGTAAGTCTGATATACTCTTCAGTTTGTACTTTCTTTTTAGTGTCAAGAGAATCTTTAGAGTCCACTTTGTCTTCATCTTTGATCTCTTTTGGTAATTTGAGGCTCAAAAGTATAGGCGTATTTGGTTTTATTATGTCAATAAGAGGTGTAATAAGTTTTACATCACTTAATATAATATCAAATCCCAAATCTTTTTGAAGAGTAACTGCTCTGTGTATTTCTTTTGGCTTGTCGGCTACAAAAAAAAGTGGTTTAGATTTGTTAGTTACTCCTCCAAATGCTTCATATTCACTTACATGAGCAGGTCTTTCCATTCCCACAGGATTTGCTTTATATGCAGCAATGTTTTTTAGATATATGTCAGTATTTTTATTAATTTCTCTCAGTCGCGACATTGCTCCGATTAGAGTTGAAGGGAATACACCTCTTTTGGTTTTAAGCTCGCCTACCATTGAGATATCTTTCCTTAAGATCAAATTTTCGTTAGAATTTGATTCTTTTAAGCTGATAATAGAACCTTGTCCTGGCAAAATGTATCCTTTTGGAACGGTATGAGAAATACCAAAACCAGATTCCATCATTGAATTGATCGATTTGTCTTTACAATTAATCATCTGGGATGCCAATACTTGAGGTGTAATACCTGCTTGTGTAAATGTTGCAACACCTGGAGATTTAGGCTTGTCTTCTTTAGATTTATCTTCTTTTTCTGGCTCTTTAAGTCCTGTGTGTGATAAGGGGTCAATAAAACCTGGGTAAACATACATGCTATCCACATTGATAATTTTGGCATCATAAGGAGGAGTTATATTAGCTCCAACTTCAGTAATCAGACCATTTCTTATCACTATTGAGGATTTGGAAGGGTTTTGACCTGGCTTAATGACGACAAGGCCATTTTTTATAAAATAGCAATCTGTGGCAGAAGGTATCTCAGAAGATTGAGCAAGCATAAACTGAGAAAATAAGACAAATAGGCATAAAAATAATACTCTGTTCATTCATTAGGTTTTAGAAAATCAGAAATAAAATAAGGTGATATTACGTAAATACCAGCTATCCTCGTCTCATAATAGCACTCTTGTTAAGGTACCACGTTTCAAATATAGTGAAAACCAAGTATATTCCAACAAAAGGTATTATAAAGTAATTTTCTTGTGGATTTGTGACTAGATAGTAAATAGTTGGAATACCAATTACAATAATTAGTTTGGCCAAAAAGTTAATAAATATCAAATGCATGTAACGTTTATCGTTAGATTTTTTAGAAAACTGTCGAGCTAATAAATAAACAATGATGTTAAAAATAGTTAGAGTGGCTAGTCCTATTATTGATAAATCAATATATCTAGCATATTTTATAATACTATGAAACCCCCAAATACCTATACCTAATAGTACATTGATAAAAAGCAAGCTGATAAAAAAAGTTTTTAAACTCATTGAACGTAAATAATTATTTAGGATTCATTAGTTCAACATACAATTTGTACATGTAGCCACTAAATGTGATTAAAACGATTAGAGCTGTAAAGTAAGGTTGGTCAGTACCTACCCAATTATCTAGTTTTAAGCCTAAAAATATCGATAATAAGATTATTGCCGCCATTTGGAATGCAATGCCCGAGTACTTTAGGTATTCATTTCCTTGATTCTTTGATTTATCTTTTTTATCCAAACTAAGAAGCTGCAGCTTTGTTATTTATTGATTTTACACCATTTCCACCCATCTTACATGTGACATTAAATATAGCATTGGATTGAATGGTCAACTTGTCTGTATTTACATCTCCGTTAACAATGGCTGTCTCTCTTATATTAAGTAACTCTGCACAATTGATTTTACCTGTAAACCTTCCTTCGATTACAGCATTTTGACAGATGACATTGCCATCTATTCTGCCTTCAGGACCTAAGATTACCTTACCTTTGCAATCTAAATCACCAACTAAGACCCCATCTATTCTAATATCTCCGGATGAAGTAATTGTTCCTTCTACTGTTGTACCAGTATTTATTATATTATTAGCATTTGGGCTTGAAGATCCACTATTACCACTTGCGTCTTTTTCTTGTTTTTTACCTCCAAACATGTTTTGATTATTTTGTAGTTATAAATTCAACAATGAAATTTAATCATAGCTTACTATTAAATCACTTCAATACACGGCGAACAAACCATAAAAAATCTATGTGTATTATTCTGAATGCAAATTAGCTACATTATTTATCATAATCAAAAAATATTAGTTATTAACTTATAAATATTTTTTGATTGGGGTGTAAATATAAAGAAGACTTCCCTATTTTAATAAGAAAGTCTTCCAATCAAAGCTTGAGTAAGGCACTACATTGTGTTCAATAATTGTAGAATACAAAATCGAACACAAGCATATTATACTACTATTTCTAGGCCTTTTTCATAAATATCTTTGTATAAAATCGGTTTATCGTATTCTCTTATAAATTCATATCGCAAGACGTCAAATGAAGTGACTATACCTACTAGTTTGCCATTTTCTACTACTGGCAAGGCATGAAATCTATTGTCAAGAAAGAGCTCTGCAGCTGTTCCTATTTTATCTTGGGGTGATATTTTAGCCAAATTAGTTGTCATTACATCTCCGACATTTACGGTATCATATTTGTCAAATGGTAAGTCTAGTTTCCAAATATCATAAGTAGTTACAATACCTAATAATTCTCCTTGACTGTTAACTACTGGTACATGATGGATTCTAACCTTGTCAAATATTGCCTTCACATCACTCAATTTGTTTTTAGGACTAACTGTTAGAGGATTAGCGGTCATAATTGATTGTACATGTTCGTTCATCATATGTCAAATGTTTTAGTAGGTAATCTATAGTCTAAATATACAATAAAAATTCCACAAACGCAAGCAAGTGACAAATAATAAATATTTAATAAAAAAAAACACCATAGATAAGTGTAATATGCTTTAATTATTAGATATTTAAAATATTAGCATTACATGTTGAATAGTCCTTGAATTCTGTATTTTATCGAAAAAGTCTTTACATCCAAGCAATTCTATAGATTAAGAATTACCTTTGCGGTTCAAAATTTGATAATAGACAGATGGAAAAAAATCATATAATTGGTTTTCTCTTAATATTCGCAACATTATTGTTGTTTAATATGGTAAATGCTCCTTCACCAGAGGAGTTGGCTGAGAGAAAGAGAGTTACAGATTCCTTAGAAGTGGTGAAAACTTTACCATTAGATAATGTTGATACTACAATAAATGTAGCTTCAAATACAATTTCAAATATTAGTACTGATACTACTGCGATTGATACCATTATCAAGCAAACAGTTAGCTTAGAAAACGACGTACTTAAATTAGACTTCAGTAGTTTAGGTGGTTTTATTTCTAAAGCAACTCTTAAGAAATATAAGAACTCCTATGATCCTATAAAGGAATTGACTCCAGAAGAGATGAAAGTTGTCGAAATATTGGATGATGAGCGTAATGTGTTCTCAAACACAATAAAGACAATTAATGGGAATGTATTCCAAACGGCTAAACTTAATTTCACTCCTCAAGTATCCGGAAATAGTCTTGTAATGACTGCCCAAGTCCCAGGAGGCGGGGTGTTAAAATACAACTATACTTTGGATGAGAACTATCGGTTAAAGTATACAATAGATGCTACAGGAATTAATATTGATGGGCCTGTAGAAATGACATGGTCTGACTATATACCAAAGTTAGAAAGAGGTGATTTTTATGAACAACGGTATTCATCTGTTTATTTTAAACTATCAGAAGATGACGATCCAGATTATTGTAGCTGTGCGTCAGATGATGTAGAAGAAATGAAAGGGGAAAAGCTGGATTGGATATCTCACAGTAATCAGTTTTTTAATGCTACTCTTTCTGCAAGAAGTAAACCTTTCTCTGGGGGAGTACAGCAAACAGAGATGATTGACTTAGATAAAGGCAAAGATCTTAAAAGGCTTCAATCTGATTTGACACTTGATTTTGCTGGTAACAATACCTATGACATGGAAATGTACATAGGTCCAAATGATTTCAAATCCTTACAAGAATTCGATAAAGGATTGGAGCAAATTATACCTTATGGATCTAGTTTTTTTGGATCTATTAATAGATGGGTGGTACGGCCATTTTTCAACTTTCTATCAGGTTTTATTGGCAGTAAAGGTTTGGTTATCATCATTCTTATCTTCATAATTAAGATGTTACTTTACCCCCTGATGTACAAAATGTTGTATTCTCAGGCTAAAATGGGAGCTCTAAAGCCAGAGCTTTCTCACCTAAAAGAAAAGTTTAAAGACGAACCTCAAAAGATCCAAATGGAGACCATGAAGGTTTATCAAGAGTACGGCGTGAGTCCTCTCTCAGGATGTATGCCTATGGTCATACAAATGCCTATTTGGATAGCTTTATATCGATTTTTTCCCGCCAATATTAATTTTAGGCAAGAGAGTTTCCTTTGGGCACCTGATTTATCGACTTATGATTCGTTTTTTCTACTCCCATTCGAAATTCCATTCTTAGGATCTCACTTAAGTTTATTTACAATTCTTTGGGCTGTTACAACTTTGATTTATACTTATTACAACAGTAAGCATATGGATATGACATCTAATCCTGCGATGAAGTATGTTCAATATTTTATGCCATTGATGTTCTTAGGTTTCTTTAATACCTATGCTTCTGGATTAACAGCTTATATGTTTTTTAGTAACTTGATTAACATTGGTCAAATTATTGTGACTAAAAACTTCATATTTGATGAGGATAAAATCAGGAAGGAGTTGATGGTCCAAAAGTCCAAACCTAAAAAGAAAGGAAAGTTTCAGGCAAGATTGGAAGATGCAATGAAACAGCAGCAACAAGCACAAGCTAAAAAAGGAAAGAAATAAGCTAAGTTTCATTTGGTTGGATCTTGAATGTAATTTAGTTTTTTTGTTTTGTTGTAAAATAGTGTTTTTATATTCACTTTATCAGATAAGATTTAGATTATGTACGTAAATAAGAATTTTGACTTAAAGGGAATAATTGGATTTTCTGGTGGTCATTTAGTGTGGCTTAGTTTGTGGGCCAGTGTTGTTACTGTATTTATTGAAGTTTTACATCATTTTGCCCATTTAGGGTATAATGTCCCAGACTTGCAAGTACCCTATTTGCCAATATCAGTAGTTGGTACGGCAGTTGCATTCTATGTAGGTTTTAAAAACAATAGTGCTTACGATCGACTCTGGGAAGCTCGAAAGATTTGGGGAGGCATAGTGAATGTAAGTAGAATGTGGGGTACTAATGTTAGATCTTACGTTTCTAATCAATTTTCATTAAATAATATTGACTCAAAAATACTTGAAGAAGAGCAAAAAAGATTAATCTATCGACACATTGCTTGGATTTATACTCTTAGATCTCAATTGCTGATTCCTACAGCATGGGAGCATATAAAGCAAAATAGACATGTCAAAAAAGCAACAGAAAAAAGATATAAAACCTTTGGTGTTGGACTTTATGATGATGAAATCACACAATTAGAACTTAGAATGTTTCTTCCTAAATGTGAATATGAAAAAGTTATAGAATATTCAAATACTGCTACTCAATTAATTGATAGTCAATCTCAAGATTTAAAAGAACTTAGACAGAAAGGCCTAATTGATGACTTTAGGCACATGGAATTGCAAAAACTGTTGAACGAATTTTTAACATTTCAGGGCCAATGTGAGCGAATTAAAAAATTTCCACTGCCTCGACAGTACGGGAGTATGAGTTTAATTTTTACAGGTGTGTTTATATTTTTACTGCCTTTTGGAATGGTCACAGTATTTCACGAATTGGGTGAATGGGGAGCTTGGCTTTCAATTCCGTTTACGATCCTAGTAGGTTGGATTTTTATTATGATGGAATTAATTGGAGATTATTCTGAGAACCCATTTGAAGGATTAGGTAACGACATCCCCATGTTATCTCTTTGTAGAACCATAGAAATAGATCTATGTGAAATGCTTGGGGATACTAATATTCCTCCAGCCATTGAGGCTAAAAATGGAGTATTAATGTAATCTTTAAATAATTGATAGTTAACTTTTTTGCTTTTCCCCGTTCCTAAAGGGTGGCAAAACCCACGATTAACTATTAACTATTAACTCCTAACTATCAACTATCAACTAACTTCTAACTATCAAAATGGGTTCTATTGCCATTAAAGTGAAAAAGCAAGCCGAAAAGGCAATCCTCCAAGGTCATCCTTGGGTTTTTGAAACATCAATCACCAAAGAAAGCAAACCAGGTAAGACTGGCGACGTAGCTATAATATTTGACAGTAGGAGAAATCAGGTAATGGCTATAGGCTTATACGACGCATCTTCTCAGATCAGGATAAGAGTATTACATGTTGGTGGACCAGCAAAACTCGATTTTCAGTTTTTTCAAGCAAAGTTTAGCGAAGCTAAATCAAGGAGGATGACTTTACTCCAAACAGATACCACGGCTTATAGATTGATCTATGGAGAAAATGATGGATTATCTGGCTTGATCATAGATGTGTACAATGATGTTGCGGTAGTAAAAATTTATTCTGGAATTTGGTATGATTATTTAGATACTATTATAAAAATACTATCAAAAGACCAAGGTGTAAATACAGTTGTATTGCGACTAAATAGATTGCTTCAACAAGAAGAAGGTCCATATCAAAATGGGGACATTATTTATGGTAGCTTAGACAATGAAGAAGTTGTTTTTAAAGAACATGGCTTGTCATTTAAAGCCAATGTGATCAAAGGGCACAAGACAGGTTACTTCTTAGATCATAGGCACAATAGGCTAAAAGTTAGATATTTGTCTAAAGGTAAAGATGTTTTAGACGTATTTTCTTACGCAGGAGGATTTAGTGTCAATGCTATCGCTGGTGGAGCTAAGCGAGTTGTTAGCTTAGATATCAGTGCTCAAGCTTTAGAGATTGCAAAAGCAAATGTGGCTCTTAATTTTGATAAAGTTAAACATAGTATCATGGCATCGGATGCTTTTGAAGGCATGGCAAAGTTGATGGAAGAAAAGAAGCTATTTGATTTAATTATAGTAGATCCTCCTTCATTTGCTAAGAGTGAAGGACAAATCGCGGGAGCAATAAGAAGTTATAAAAAGCTTATTCGGGCAGCTGTACCCTTGCTGCGACCTAGCGGAACATTGCTAATGGCGTCATGCTCAAGTAGGATATCTGCCGAGGACTACTTTTTACTTGTAAAAGAGGAGTTAAAAGTAATGGGTAAAAAATATGAAGTGATACATACCAGCACTCACGGTGCAGATCATCCAGAAGGTATTCCTGAATTAACTTACCTTAAATCTATCTATTTGGTTGTGGATTAAGGGAGAATATTATAGCAAACTCTATCTATAAATCCAACACCATTTGTTTACCAAATCCATCTGGATTTTCTAGGTTTAGTAGCCTTAGTTTTACATCTAATCCGAGGGCGAAGCCCACTAGGGAATGATCGCTGCCAATTACTCGATGACAAGGTACTATTATAGGTATAGGGTTCTTACCATTGGCTCTTCCAATTGCTCTTACTGCTTTTACCGTAGAAACAGATTTTGCTATTGTACCATAATTAGTAGTTGTGCCATAAGGGATGGTCAGTAGGTAATCCCATACGTTTTTTTCAAAATCAGTGCCTTTCATATCTAAGGGCAAGTCAAATTTATTTATCTCTTTGGCAAAATAGGCTGTTAGTTGAAGGCAAGCTTCTTTAGTGATTTCATTTTCTGGAAACCCTTGAGTCTCGGTGTTAAATTGAACGGCTGTAACTCCTATGTTTGAGGCATAAATATCTAACTTTCCAATATCACAATGTAATGTGGAAACAAAATTATTCATGGCTAAAAATGTCAAATAAAGCCTTATACTCTATAGGGAAAGCCTCTGAATATGCTTTTGTATATACGAAATATGCTACGATATGTACTGCTAACATATCTATATGTTCAAAACCCATTACTTTAAGTATAAAGTCACTTTTGAGGCCCATGACATTTTCCAACTTTTCCCAACCATGTTGATTGACAGTTGGGTATTCTTTGTCGGGATAAACTTTGGCGTAAGCCTCAGCATAAGCATGAAGGGTAATGTTGTAAAAGTCTTTAGGATTAACAATGCCTGGTAGAGCATATTCTGTTGACAGAAGGATCATGCCATCTTCGATATGAGTCTCTACTGTATGTAAGAATTGATATTGTGGACTTGGAAATGGATGCTTGTATACATAAATTCTATCCATATCTCCCAATAAAAAGTCAGATTGATGACTTGTAAGGATTATAGCTTGACTTGCTAAGATACAACTTAAATCGAATGGAATATCTTTTAGTTCTGAGGTGCCAACAGTCTTAAATTCTCGGCCTTCGACATAAAGACTCAGCCTGTTCTCAAATTTAGATTTTTCTTGTTCTGTAAGTTTATTATAATACGGTAGGTATTTTATAAACCACTCCTTCATTTTTTCATCTAATGGTATTGGATTTCGTTCTAACCACCAATAGTCTATAACTCCATGAAATATATACAATACTACAAGTCCAATGACTGGTATAAATACCAAAATAGAATATTCAGACCTATATCCAACAAAGTGGTTTAAGATGATCAATCCAGCTGCTAACACAAGTGGGAATGATAAAACTTTGGAAAGGGAATATATTTTCATTTTCTAAGTAGGTAATGAATGAATTTAGATTGAAATCTTCATATTATTAACACTAAAAACAAAGACTTTATTACACTTTAATAGCCCTAATCTGCTTTATGGTATCCTCTAAGTCTGGATTCTGGTTATCCTTACAAATTTGTTTTAGTAAAGTGTCTTGTGCTCTACCTCTCAACATAGCAGTTTGATAATCAATGCTATCGTTAAATGTCACTAGTGAATATTTAGAATAATAGTCGTCATAAGTCTGCTCTAGTTTCATTTCTAAAGCTCGCTTTTGGATAAATACTTCATCATCCACGTGGTCTCGCATTTCAAAAAAATTATCTAAAGCTAGGTCTGCAATTGCGTTTGTATTAGGAATTCTAGATTTTTGAAAGGCTTCAAATAGAGAATTCCAATCCTCTCCATACTGATCCATCAATTGATCAAATACAAACACATCTTCTAAGGAGGCATTCATACCTTGACCATAAAATGGCACAATAGCGTGAGCCGCATCGCCCATTAGCAATGTCTTACCATAAGCTTGCCAGGGACTACATTTAATGGTTCCTAGGTTGCTCGTTGGGTTTTCATGATAATCTTTCAAATAATGAGGCATTAAAGGTATAATTTCTGGATATTCGTCTTCAAACATTTTTACCACTTTTTTATCAGTATCTAGATCGTCAAACCCTACAGTACCCTTGTAAGGATGAAACATAGTGACAGTAAAACTATTGTCTAAATTAGGTAATGCAATAATCATGTGACTATTACGTGGCCAGATGTGAAGGGCATTTTTTTCTATCCGACACTCTCCATTAGCATCAGGTAAGATAGAAAGTTCTTTGTACCCATGTGTCAAGAAGTTTTGAGAATAGTTGAACAGTAATTGGTTGGTATGCTTCATCATGCTTTTTCGTACCACGGACCCAGATCCATCAGTTCCTATTACAATATTGCCTTCTTGATTTTTGCTATTGCCAGATTTGAGATTTATTATTTTAAGAGTGCCTGCTTTGACATCAACATCTTTACATTGGTGCTCAAAGTGTATTTTTACATTTTCAAATTTATCAGCCTCATCGAGTAAAAGAGCATTAAGACCAGGTCTTGAGATGGAGTTAATATATTCATCTTTTCTTCCACTATAGGGTGAGAATCTATCAGGATGACCTGTAGAATGTATCATCCTTCCTCTCATTGGGATACAAAGATCATTGACTTGTGATGTTATGCCTGCTGATGCAAGAGCCTTAAGCCCTCTATTAGATAATGCTAAATTGATGGATCTACCAGCATCAAGTGTCGTGTTCCTTAGATCAGGCCTTCGCTCAAATACCTCAACATTGTATCCCCTCTGGCCAAGTCTCAATGATAAAAGACTCCCACACAATCCTGCACCTACTATGATTATTTTATTCTCTTTCATTTTCTATTAACTCCTTGAGTCGCCTTATTGTTAAACTATATTTTGGCTAGATTTTCTTTCAATATTTGTACAAACCTGTATACATCCTCAAAAGAGTTGTACAAAGCTGTGGGAGCTACTCTAATTACATCTGGCTCTCTCCAATCTGCTATCACTCCAGCTTTTGTTATTAAATCAAATAATTTTTTGTCAGCATTTTTTACTTGAATAGATAGTTGTGATCCTCTTTTGTTTGCATTTCTTGGAGTGATGATTCTAATATTTTCATTCTTTAATTCATCTAGTAAATATTCCAAATAGCCAGTCAGTAGGACAGCTTTTTTTCTCAAGTTAGATAATCCGACTTCATCAAAAATGTCCAAAGAAGCCATAATCGCTGCCATACTCAAGATTGGAGGATTGCTCAATTGCCAACCTTCTGCTGTTTCTATTGGATCAAATCCACTTCTCATTCCAAATCTAGTCTCTTTATTATGTCCCCACCAACCTGCAAATCTAGGGATATCTTTATTAGTTAGGTGTCTCTCATGAATGAAACATGCACCCAAAGACCCTGGTCCAGAATTGATATATTTGTAGCTACACCATACACCAAAATCTGCCCCTGAATCATGTAGTTGTAAATCAACATTACCTGCACCATGAGCACAGTCAAAGCCTACTTTACTGCCCACACCATGTCCCCATGCTGTGATCTTTTTCATGTCAAAAAACTGTCCTGTGTAATAATTGGTATTACCAATCATGATGAGTGCAAGTGAGTCGGCATTTTCAGTAATTACTTTGTGGATATCCTCTTCCCTCAGCAATGTTTCGCCTTCTCTGGCATGAAGCTCAATGAGGCACTCGTTTGGATCATAGCCGTGAAATTTTATTTGAGATTCAACCGCATATTTATCTGAAGGGAAGGCATCAAATTCTATGATGATCTTAGTCCTTTTAGCTGTAGGCTTGTAGAAAGATACCATCATCAAGTGTAAATTCACCGACAAAGTATTCATTACGACTACTTCATTTTTTTTAGCACCAACTAACCTTGCCATCTTTTCTGTTAAGAATTCATGATATGGCATCCAAGGGTGTTTTGCATGAAAATGCCCCTCTACTCCTAGGTTTTGCCAATCTGTAAGTTCTTGCTGAATGTATTTTGCAGTGCTTTTTGGCTGTAATCCAAGTGAGTTGCCACATAGGTAAACAAAAGGAGTACCATCCGTTTGAGTTGGTAGATGAAATTCATTTCTATACCTAGATAATGGATCATCTTTATCCATGCTTCTCGCAAAATCCAAACTATTTTTATACATCATTTTATCTTACTTCTTCAGTAAATCCTAGAAAGCTATTTTTGTAGTTACTATTTGTTAGGTTTTGGTCTTGTCATGATATTCGAACATTTATCACACTTTACCAAAGCATCATCGGCATAGAATTTATCAAAAATTCTCGGTAGGTCCTTTTCAATATCTTTTAGAGAGAATGGCTCGTAGTATAATTTGTTGTTACAGCTTTCACAAAACCACATTAGTCCATCTTCGGCGCCATCAGGTCTTCTTTGTTCTACAACTAAGCCTACAGTATTTGGTCCCCGTTGAGGAGAGTGAGGTATTCTTGAAGGTAATAAGTACATTTCTCCTTCTTTTATATGAATATCCTTTGACACACCTTCGTCAATTACTTTTAATGTGATGTCTCCTTCTATTTGGTAGAACAATTCAGGTGTCTCATTATAGTGATAGTCTTTTCGAGCATTTGGTCCACCTACTACCATTACTATATATTCTCCATTATCCCAAACGCATTTATTACCTACTGGTGGTTTAAGTAAATGACGGTTTTCGTCAATCCATTCTTGGAAATTAATTTTTGGCAATAGTCTAGACATGATTTATGATTTTGATTATAGATTCAAAAATAGTAAAAATACGGCAATTATATACGATCAAAATTATTATCTATAGACCGATCAATTATAACCCATTGGGTTTACTTATAATAGTTAGTTGCTGCCGCTAGATTAAAAACTCATCATAAACTCATTGAGGTTTGTTTCACTTTCAAGATTTATTTTTTTTCTAAGCCTATATCTACTGATTTCTACACCTCTCACAGATATATTTAGTAAAGGAGCAATATCTTTTGTGGTTAAGTTCATTCTTAAATATGCTGACAATTTAATGTCTTTTGGTGTTAATTGAGAAAATGTTTGAGACAATCTTTTTATAAAATCTGTATGTACTTGATCAAAGTGATAGGAGAAATTTTCCCAGTCATCTTCTAGTCTTTCATCATCTGAGAGTAGAGATATAATTTTTTTTAATTCTTTCTTTGCATCTGGGTCTTTGACCTTGCTCTTCACATTTTCTATTTCAGATCTAATTTTTGTTATTGTTTCATTCTTTTGAACCAGATGCATAGTCGATGAGGCTAATTCTGTGTTTTTAAAATCTATTTCAGATTGTAGCTTTTCATTTATTACTTTATCAAGCGCCTCTTCTGTTTCCTCTTTAGCGGTTGTCAATATTTGTTTTTCTTTCTGATATTTTTTATTTGGAATCAAAACTATGCTTGCCATCATAAGGACAAAAAGTAAAAAATAAATTAAGTATGACCAAGTAGTCAAATACCAAGGTGGGAGAATCTCAAATTGAAATGAAGAAACGTCGCTTTCAATCCCATTTTTACTAATTGATTTTACTTGAAATGTATAATTACCATGTCTTAAATTATTATATTCTTTATCTGTTTGATTATTTCTCATTGACCAAGCATCTTTCGTTCGGCCAATTAACCTATGGCTATACTGAGCTCCGTCTAAATGATTTAAACTAGAAAATGTTATTCGCAATGCATTTTCATAATATTTTAAAGGTATAACTTTGATTTCTGGAATGGCTTGTTCATTTTCATTGTTTGGAGTGCTATACCCACCGTATAACAAACTATCTTTAGTTGTAGTTAATCTTACTTCATTTATACTGATAGACGGTTTTGAATGGTGCTCTTGTTTTGTTAAGTTAAGTAATAAGAGTTTTTCATCAGAACATGCAAGGGCATACGAAGTATCCATAATTTGGATTTTTTCAAATCCTCCAACAAATTTACCTACTAAATCTACGTAAGGAATTTTTGTTGCTTTTGATGTAAAATAGTCTTTTATTACACCTACTTCATTTTCAGCGACAAACCAGATGTCTCCATTAAAATATTTTAATCTTCTTACATTTTGATTTGAGTCAAGAAACTGATTCATTTTATAGTCTAAATCAAATTCATTTAAATTCGGATTGTACTTATAAATTCCTCTTTTAGCGGAAACATATACCTCTTTTTTGATATCGAAGACATAATTTAATAATAATGAAGGTAGACCACCTTCTTGGCTATAAAGTTTTATTTCCGTCACATCATACTCATCTGTATGTTGGATACGATATACCCCTCTATAAGGATGAGAAACCCATACTTCATTTGGATTGATAGAGATAACTATTCTTGAAGACTCATTAAAGCCAGTAAGTTTCTTAAAAAATGTCCAACTCCCATTTTGTTTTTTATAGATGTCTATTCCTTGATAAGTCCCAACGTACATCTCATTTTGATTTTGAGATTTTACAAACATCCAAGCCCCAACTCTGTTAGAAAGTTTTATAGCCTTATTGCCTCTAATAGTATATGCTCCATTGTTGTGACCCATAAATAGTTCATTCCCAATAGTATCTAAGCCCCAAACCTGACCTTCACTCCCACTCACTAAATCAAATTGACCGTAATTGTCAGATTGTTGACCTTTATTAACCCCAGTGTAGAAAAGCCCATTTGTCGAGCCTAAATACAATTTGCCATCATACTTTGCAACACCATAATAGGCTCCATCTTGGCCATTCTCAGGTTGAATAATCGTAATATTTGAGCTTAAGTTTAATTTGTTTACCCCATTGGCTGTTCCCAGCCACAAATTGCCATCTCTATCATAAAGCTGAGAATGAATGGTATTATTAATTAAGCCATCTTTTTTATCTAATTGTTTAGTGATATTTCCATTTTGATCTAATAAAATCAGGCCGCCTAGCAATGTACCGATACTCACACTACTTTCTGTCAGTTTTCTAATGGATGCAATTTTATTTTTTATTAAAAAACTTTGTGTTATTGGATCAAGTGGTTTGAGCTTGCCATTGTTATATTTAAAGATTCCACTATTTTCAGTAAAAAGTAAGGTGTCATTTGAAACAATGTAGCTATCAAGTACATTTTTACCAATGAAATATTCTGAGCCTATTAAGATTTTGTCAGTATCTCTTAAGGATACGATACCTCTGGACATATCAGAATAATACATTTCTTTATTTATTTTAAAAACAGATATGATTGTATGCTTAGGATCTATTATGTCAAAAGCTGATGTGATTTCATCATAAACATATACTCTATTGATTGATCTACAGTACAACTTGTTATCTAACAATTGTAATTGCCACACATCTTCTAATGGAAGAAAAATATTAGGGATTTTATTTTTTATATCAACATACTTTAAACTTCCACTTTCATCTGGAAGGAAATAACCTAACTCATCTTGGCCACCGACATATATTCTTCCGTTTGGAGCAATTTTTAGTGACCTAACTATAGTATTATTAGGCAGAGTATATATTTTCCAATATACACCATCATATTCGAGTAGACCACTATTGTTAGCAAACAAAATATGACCATTTGGCAAAGTATCTATCCCCCAGTTTTGGGTACCAGCATTATATTGAGTCTTACTAAAACTGTGAATTTGATATTTTCCAATATTTTCTAATTGAGATAGTAAAACATTGGGTATAATGAGTAGAAAATATAAGAACAATAATGAACATATGTTCACATAAATACGTGTAAACGTGTAGTATAGTCTGATATTAGTTGAGAATTGCGTCATTATATCGCAATGTAATAATAATTTACTTGATGTAGTCTTGATGTACTCTGTTTTCTCTATTATCTTGTTTATTTTTCATAATATTGCACATCAGAACTATTAAATTAGATTCTAAGTATTATTTTTTAACTAAAACTTAAAAATATGAAACCACATTTACTTTCATTATTATTTATACTTGGATGCTTTAGTGCATCTTCACAAATTATTTTTGACTTTGAAACACCAAGTACATCAACCAATTTCCAATATTTTGGAAGTTCATTAGATGGGACACCTAATGAAATTATTGACAATCCCAATGCTACAGGTGTTAATACATCTTTAAAGGTAGGTGCTTTTACTAAGCCAGCGGACGCAATGACATGGGCTGGCGCATTTGCAGTAGATGCTCCAACAATTGATGTAACTGCTGGTGGTCAAATATGCATCGATGTACATATGGATCATATTGGCAACCTTGCATTAAAATTAGAAGCATCTCCAACTGCTTCAAATTGGATAACAACGCAAGTAAATACTACTACAGACCAATGGGAAACAATTTGTTTTGACCTTACTGCTAACGGTTTGGAAGATGATGAGACTCCTGCAGCTGGAAATGTGTACAACCAGATCGTTTTATTTTTTGATTTCGATGCTGCTGGTACAGGTACAGATGTGACAAATTATTTTGATAACATCAATTATGTTCCACCATCTGTTGAGGTTTTATTATTTGATTTTGAGACTCCTGAAACATCTACATTGTTTCAATATTTTGGAAGTTCATTAGATGGAACTCAAAATGTTATTATTGATAATCCAGACCCTAATGGAATTAATACTTCCCCTAAAGTAGCAAGTTTTACAAAAATAACAGATGCAATGACATGGGCTGGAGCTTTTGCTGTAGATGCGCCTGTGGTAGACGCTACATCTGGAGGTAAGATTTGCATAGATGTACATATGGATCATATTGGAAATATCGCGGTAAAACTAGAAGCTTCTCCAACAGCATCAAACTGGATTACAACGCAACCTAATACAAAAATCAACGAATGGGAAACGTTATGCTTTGATTTGTCTGCCAATGGGCTAGAAGATGCAGAGACACCTGCCACTGGCCATGTCTTTAATCAGATTGTAGTCTTTCATGATTTTGGTTCCGTAGTTGACATGGAAGAGATTTATTATATAGATAATTTTAAATTGGTAACAAGTGCTGTAGCTGAAGAGTCAGAAGTTACTTTTTCGGTAGACATGAATGGTTCTGGTCAATCATTTACTCAAGTATATTTAATAGGCGAGTTTAATGATTGGACTGGTGATGCAAATCCAATGGATGATGCAGACGGGGATAATGTTTGGACTACAACTCTGATGTTAAAGAATGGTTCTTATGAATATAAATACATTTTGGATGATGGGACTGTAAGCGAACAATTTGATGGCAATGATGTATGCACTGTTTCTACTATTGGTTCAAATGGAGAAGTATTCACAAATAGATTAATAAGGGTTACTGAAGATGTTACTTCTGCCGTTTGTTTTGAAAGTTGTTACGAATGTGGTGAATCAATTAACATCACATGGAATGTAAATATGAGTAATGAAGTCGTAAGTCCAGAGGGAGTGTTCTTAGCAGGTGGTCCTTATTTTGGACATGGTAAGCACCCTCTAACTGATGTTGATGGTGATGGAATTCACACAATTACAATAGAAAGAGAAAAAGGATTTGCTTCAGATTATGTATTTATTAATGGAATCTGTCTTCCTGATTGGGGATGTAAAGAGCAGTTAGCCGGTCAAGATTGTGCTGTCATGCCTTTTAATGATAGAAATATTGTTACTGGTGATGATGACGTAGTATTAAATACTTGTTTTGGAGAATGTACTACTGATGGATCTTGCTCAGGTGGGCCTCTAAATTATATGGCAACTTTTAATGTTGACATGAAAAACGAAGTAGTAGCTGGTGGAGTATTCTTATCTGGACAGCTTATTAACGGATGGTCACCAGATGCTACTCCTATGTTAGATGCAGATGGTGATGGTATTTACTCTGTTTCAGTTGAATTACCAGCTGCAATTGTTGAATTCAAATTTGTAAATGGATCAGCTTACGAAGAGTTTACTGCAGAAGGTGCTTGTAATATTACAGATCCATCTGGTCAATTCATTAATAGATTATTGTTGATGGAAGAAAAAGATACAGTATTGGCTCCTTACTTATTTGAGTCATGTGATATATCTACTGATACAAGAGACTTGACTTTTGATGATAAGCTTTTCTCATTAAATCCAACAATCTCTAGTAATACGGTAAATATTAGATGGACTGATTCAGGATCAAAAGTATTAAGAGTAGTAAGTGTAAGTGGACAAGTAGTAAAACAAATCAATATTGATGCAGCTGCTAATGAATTCACATTGGACGTAACTCAATTTGGCAAAGGACTTTACTTAGTCAATTTAATGACTGAAACTAAGGTAGGATTAAGAAAAATGATTGTAGAATAACAATCTTCAATATACCAGTTAAATATCGGTGAAGTACTAGTTATTTCTAGTACTTCACCATAATTTTTCTTTTAGAATAATGATATCAACTCTGATATCATACATTTTGAAATTTTACAAAGCATAAAACAAATTTAGATGAAAAGCTTTTCTATAAAAATATTTTCACTGCTGGCTTGTCTTTTCTTCTTAGGAGAAATGAATGGACAAGTCAAAGTATCAGGTATCGTAGTTGATACAGATAATGTACCTGTTATTGGAGCAAATATCACCGAGAAAGGTACTAATAATGGAACCATTTCAGATATTGACGGGGCATATACTTTGACAGTGCAATCAGAAGAATCTGAACTAGAATTATCATATATAGGTATGCAGCCTCAAACTTTTATTGTAGGTAGTCAAAGAGAATTTAATATTACCATGAATGAGAACACTACACTAATGGATGAAGTGGTAGTATTAGGATATGGTAACCAAAAGCGAAGTAATATTTCTGGTGCTGTATCAGTAGTAACTGCCGAGGAGATTGCTTCTACCCCTGTATTGAGAGTAGAGCAAGCTATTCAAGGTAGAACAGCAGGAGTGCAAATATCTCAAAGTTCAGGTTCTCCAGGTTCTGCATTAACAGTAAGGATAAGAGGTACGGGTACTATTACCAATAGTGACCCATTATATGTAGTGGATGGAATAATCGTAGAAGGAATGGATTTCTTAAATCCTGGTGATATCGAAAGTATTAGTGTATTAAAGGATGCAGCTTCTGCGGCAATATACGGAGCAAGAGCCGCAAATGGTGTGGTATTAATTACTACTAAAACAGGTTCAAAACAAAACAAAGGGTTCATCTCTTATGATGCCTATTTTGGCAATCAGTCTGTGGTAAGTAAATTAGATTTACTTAATGCCAGAGAATATGCTATTATATCAAATGAATCTTATATTAATTCTGGAAGAGCTCCTTTTACAAACTTACAAGATCCTTCTATATTTAATGAAGGTACAGATTGGCAAGAAGCAATATTTACTAATGCACCAATTCAAAGCCATAACCTAAGTATGAATGGTGGTGGAGAAGGATTTAATGTTGGAATATCAGGTAGTTATTTTTTACAGGACGGTATCGTTGGTGGAGAAAAAGCAAGATTTAAAAGATATACAGCAAAAACAGTTTTAGGGTATGATATAAAACCTTGGATGAAAATAGGTGCAAATGTCCTTTTCACCAATTTTAAAAGAAATCAATTACAAGAGAATAATGAATTTACTTCTCCTATAATTCAGGCTCTTAATATGGACCCGCTAACCCCGGTTACAAAGCCTGATGGTACTTATGCGTATTCTGATTTTGTTGATACGGATATAAGAAATCCTGTTAATGCTATTGAAAACACATATAATACTTATACAGCTAATAGAGTAGTAGGTTCTACATTTGGCGAAATAAAATTTAACGACCATATTAGAGTAAAGTCTACTTACAGCGTAGATGCCACTTTTGCTGTTGCAAATGGATTTAATCCAATATACAATCTCAGTATAGACTCAATAGATGCACCTACTGCTGAAAAAAGTTTAGTGAATTCTGTATTTATAGGTAACAATACTTGGCAAAATTGGCAATGGGAAAATCTAGCAATGTATGACAATACATTTGGAGATCATAGTATAGGTGTTGTGGCCGGAGTATCTGCCAACTCTAATAAGGCAAAGTATACAGGAGGAGCTAATACTAACTTGCCTTCTAATAGTATTGATGACGCATTAATTTCTAATACTATTGATCCGATTGGCTCACAATCTGCTTACGAATCAGGAGATGAATACACCTTTTTTAGTTATATAAGTAAAGTAAACTATGATTATACAGGCAAGTATTTATTTACGGGATCTTTCAGAGCGGATGGTTCTTCTAAGTTTGGTCAGAATAAGCGATTTGGTTATTTCCCATCTGTATCATTTGGGTGGAATATTCATAAAGAAGATTTCTGGACTATGGAAAGCATTTCAGGATTAAAATTAAGAACAAGTTGGGGTAGAAACGGTAATGACAGAATTGGAAACTATGGCTTTTCCTCAGTTGTATTAACTGGCCAAAATTATACTTTTGGTAGAGATGAAATTATTACAAATGGATCAGTGGCATTGAGAGTATCAAACCCAGATTTGCAGTGGGAGACAGTAACACAATCAAATATTGGTCTTGATATTGAATTTTGGAATGGCAAGCTGACAGGTACTGCTGATTATTATATCAAAGATACGAAAGACATGCTTTATAACGCTCCTATTCCAGGGATTGTAGGGGCATTAGCCCCAACAAGAAATATTGGAGAAATTAGAAATTCAGGATTAGAATTAATGACACAATACAAAGGATCAATAGGTAAATTGAATTATGACATTGGAGGTAATATTTCTTTTATTGAAAATCAAGTATTGTTTTTAGGAGGTGGAGATCCTACGTTTTCAGGTAATACTTTTGTACAAGGTGCTGTATCCAAAACAGATGTAGGTACGCCTGTTGCAGCATTTTTTGGGTACAAAACAGATGGCATATTTCAAACACAGGCTGAAGTAGAATCCCATGCTTTCCAAAATGCCAATACTGCTGCTGGAGACATAAGATTTATGGATTTAGATAACAATGGAGTTATAGATGATAATGATAAAACGTTCATTGGCAACCCTTCCCCAGATCTTATATTTGGGATTAATCTTGGCTTAGAATATCGTAATTTTGATTTAAGTGGATTTATACAAGGAGTACAGGGCAATGAGATATTTAATGCATCTGTTAGATATGACAAGATAGGAGGTAATAGGCCAGCATCTATTTTAGAACGTTGGACAGGACCAGGCACATCTAATTTTGAGCCAAGAGTTGGTATTTCTGATCCGAATAATAACAACAGAGTGTCTGATAGATTTATTGAAGATGGATCTTTTGTTAGGCTTAAAAATGTTCAACTTGGATATACTTTACCTTCAAAACTTTTGAAAAAAATTAATGTTAGCAAACTAAGAGTCTATATTTCTGGTCAAAACCTATTGACTTTTACTGATTATTCTGGTTATGATCCAGAAATTGGTAGTAATGGAGCATTAGACATAGGGATTGACAGAGGATTTTATCCTTCTTCAAGAACAGTATTAGCAGGTGTAAATTTAAAATTCTAGAAAATGAAAGATATATATAAATTATTAATTATTGGGTTGGTTACTTCATTTGGCTTTGTCTCCTGTGGTGATAGTTTTTTAGAAAAAGAACCATTAGTTGGTCAGGTCGAAGAAGATTTTTATAAGACAGAAGCAGATGCTATAGCAGCTATTAATGCTGCATACGCTGCCCTTCAGTTTGAACTTACGCCAGGTGGGCACTTCAGATGGTTTTGGGGTGATATAATGTCAGACGATAGTGATAAGGGGGGTGAAGGTGACAATGATCAGTTTACCCTTAAACAATTAGAAGAATTTGAAGGACCTACTAATACTGAGTATTTGCAAGCAGAATGGGAGGCTGATTATGAAGGTATTTACAGAGCAAATAAAGTGTTGGAAAGAGTGCCTTCTATCAAAATGAATGAAGGAGTAAAGGCTAGGATATTAGGTGAAGCTAAATTTATCAGAGCTTATTTTCACTACAATTTAGTTACGATATTTGGTAGAGTACCTTTAGTAGATAGAGTATTGGCTCCTTCTGAGTATAATATCCCACAAAACACTCCTGAAGAAACTTGGGCATTGATAGAGTCTGATCTTATAGCAGCAGCAAGTGTTTTGCCTAAGAGGTCACAATACCCTGCCCAAGAACTAGGTAGAGTTACACAAGGTGCAGCTAATGCCTTATTGGCTAAAGCATATTTATTTCAAGGAAAATTTCCTCTTGCAAAGACAGCTGCAGAAGCTGTAATTAGTACCAGTGAATATCAGTTGGATCCAGAGTATAAAAGTATTTTTACATTAGTTGGAGAAAATGGAGTTGGATCTGTATTTGAAATTCAATACATGAATGCTTCTGGAGGTAATTGGGGTAGAAATAATGCCAATGAAGGTACTTTTTCTTGTGTTTTTCAAAGAGCAAGAGGCCAGTTTGAAGGATATGGTTTTAACATTCCTACACAAGACCTAGTAGATGAGTATTTTGCTGAGGGATTTGAAGACCCAAGATTGCAATATACGGTGTTTAGAGAAGGAGATGCAATGGGTGATAGAGGCATATTTACCATAGATGCGACAGGAGGTTTTCCTCATAAGTATTATAATAGAAAATCTTTTAACAATAAATCAGAAGAAGCTCCTTTTGGAGACCCAAACCCAAATGGAGGGAATAATGATAGAGTCATTAGATATGCAGATGTATTATTGATGCATGCTGAGGCATCATATCATACTGGGGATGAAGGTTCTGCTAGAACTTCTTTAAACTTGGTCAGAAAGAGAGTTGGTTTAGATGATGTGACTGCTACTGGCAATAATCTATTGAAAGCTATATACCATGAAAGACGGGTAGAATTAGGTATGGAAGGCCATAGATTTTTTGATCTTGTAAGAACAGGTAGAGCTGCTACTGAATTGGCGGATAAAGGATTTAAGATTGGGGTGAATGAAGTTTTTCCAATTCCTCAATTTGAAATAGTGAAATCAAATGGGGTTTATAGTCAAAACAATGGCTACTAATTAAGTTGGTAGTAACACTATTATTAACCAGATAAAAATAAAATTATGAAAATATATTCAATCATATTTATTGCTTTGTTAGCATTCACAATTGGATGTGACAAGCAAACAGATTATAGCTTAAACGGATCACTACCCAGCAGTCCAGATTTTAGTGTTGTCCCAGTTGAAGGCGACCCTAATAGTTTTGTGGTTACAGACTTGTCTAGTGGTAATTTCAATAGAGTTTGGGTTTTTGCAAATGGCATCCCTGCTACGAGTAAACTACAATCTGATACGGTATTCTATAGTAAAAAAGGAAGCTACGAAATCAAATTGCATGTTTCAGCAACTGACGGTAATGGTACAGCTTTTAGTTCCAAAAGAGTAGAGGTAGAAAATGACGTAGCTGGTTGCTTGTATAAATTTATGACTGAAGAATGTACCGAAAAATGTTGGAGTCTTTCTGGTGCAGCTGGAGGAGTCAAGGTTGGTCCAATTCCATATTCAGGAGAATGGTATACATCACCTGACATTGTACCTACACAAGCTGATGACAAATGGTGCTTTGGGGAAGACGGTGTATTTAAATATGATAACAATGGATCTTCTTTTTCTGCATGTCAAGGCTTTATTGAAGTAGTGGATTACCCAATTCCTAGCGAATTGACATGGACTTATGAAGAAGCAGCAGGGTTTGATGCTTTAAATAGGATAGATATTCAAGGGATTTGGATGGGAATAGAGGATTCAGGTCCAACATACGATATTATATCGGTATCGGAAAATGAAATGATGTTACTTGCACCAATTAAACCATGTGATGGTGCTCCATCTAATGGATGGTTTACGCTTACATTTAATAAGGTATTGTAAGTATGAATTCATTGTCTTTCCTACTTCTTCCACTAGTATTCTTATTGCTTAGTTGCAATGTCAATACTGTCGGTGTTGATACCATTGATGTGTCACCTGATTGGAACTTGGTATGGAATGACGAATTTGATCAAGACGGATTGCCAGATTCTACGAAGTGGAGTTACAATGTTGGAGATGGATGTGATTGGCCTCAAGGTTGTGGATGGGGTAATCATGAGTTGCAATTCTACACCAATAAAATTGAAAAAAATGCCAGGGTGGAGAATGGAAAATTAATTATTGAATTGCACAAAGAAAAAATTAATAATAGCGACTATTCATCCGCAAGACTTGTTACAAAGGGTAAAGGTGATTGGAAATATGGAAGAGTAGAGGTTAAAGCAATCATACCTGATGGATTAGGGGTATGGTCAGCTATTTGGATGCTGTCTAGTGAGGATAAATATAATGGATGGCCAAATAGTGGTGAGATAGATATTATGGAGAATGTAGGTTATGATCCTGACACTATCGTAGGTACTGCTCACACTAAGGCTTATCATCATCTTATTGGTACTCATAAAAATGGAAAGATATATCATCCATCTGCTCAGGACTCTATGACAGTCTATGCCTTGGAATGGGAAGTAGACGAATATAGGTTGTATGTAAATGACCAAAAATATTTCACTTATAAAAATGAAAATACAGATTTTAAAGCATGGCCATTTGATCAAAATTTTTATTTGATTCTAAATTTAGCTTTTGGAGGAGACTGGGGAGGATCTAAAGGTATAGATTCAAACATTTTGCCCGTTCAAATGGTTATAGATTATGTGAGAGTATATCAAAAAAATAATGGATAATTTTAAAAAATCAATAAATGAAAAATTTAAATAAAGTAATCGTTTTAAGTCTTTTAGGTTTCTTTTTGACCTCTTGTGATCAAGAAGAACAGGTGACTGATATTATCCAGTTTCCAAGGATTAAGATCGATAATACAATAATAGCCGAAAGTGATGAAATTGCTAATATACCAGTAAAACTTACTTGGAAATACAATCATGATGTTAGCGTAGATTATAAAGTCTTGACATTAAAAGACGGTTTAGCAGAGCCAGAATTTGATTTTATTCCTACTTCAGGAACATTGGTCATTCCAGCTGGGGACACATTAGCTTTCATCAATGTTGAGATAATAAATGATATTATTTCAGAGGCTGATGAAAAGTTTTTGATCGAACTTTCTAACCCTATTAAGGCTAAATTGTTGACCACACAAGCTGTCATTACAATTAAAAATGATGATGCATCTATATTTATTGATGATACAGGATTTAATGCCCCAGAAACTTATCAAGGGTATAAAAGAGTTTGGGAAGAAGACTTTATAGGTGATGAAATAGATAATTCTATCTGGACACATGAGATTGGTGGCAATGGATGGGGTAACAATGAATTGCAATATTATACAAAGAGTCCTAAAAATAGTTTTCAAACTGGAGGATATTTGTTCATTGAAGCATTAGAACAATCGGTAGGTGGCAATGGATATACATCTGCTAGACTTATCTCTAAGGACAAATATGAGGTAAAATATGGAAGAATTGACATCAGAGCTAAGTTACCTGAAGGCAAAGGACTTTGGCCTGCACTCTGGATGCTAGGAGCAAATATTGATGACGTTAGTTGGCCTAGATGCGGAGAGATAGACATTATGGAGTTAGTCGGGAATCAGCCGCAAATAGTACATGGTACTGCCCACTATTTTGGTAGTGGAAATAGCCATGAATTTAAAGGTCTTTCAACATTTCTAAGTGGGGGTAAGAAATTTAGCCAAGAGTTTCACGTTTTCTCCCTTGTGTGGAAAGAAAATAGCTTAGAGTGGCAAATGGATGGTAAAAAATTCTTTTCACTTAAACCTTCAGATGTCAATGGAGCTGACTGGCCATTTAATAACGACTTTTTCTTCATCCTGAATGTTGCAGTTGGAGGTAATTGGCCTGGAGCACCAAATGCATCTACAGTATTTCCTCAGCAAATGTTAGTAGACTATATAAGAGTATTCCAAATAGAATAAGATCAAATAATTAATTAAGACATAGCTATTCAGAATATTTTTAGAAACATTCTAAGTGGTATAACTAAAAAAGCGAAGCCTAAAAACTTCGCTTTTTTAATTTATAATGATATATTTCAATTATATTTATATTTGGTGGTTAATTATCGACAAAAAAATAAAATGAAAATAAAATCAATTTATGTAAACCTTCCGATCAAAAATGTAACTAAGACTAGAGAATTTTGGACAATACTCGGCTTTGATTTTAATGAGCAATTTAGTGATGATAAATCATTGTGTCTGGTCTTGAATGATGATTTTATTTATTCTATGCTGATCGCTAATGATTTTTTCTCTACGTTTACTAATCGTCCTATTGCAGACGACTCCACTACCCAAGTTTTGGTTGCAATAGAGGTTGAAAGTAGAGAAGAAGTAGATAAAATAGTTCATCTGGCATTACAAAATGGAGGAACTAGATACAAAGAAAGTGCTGATCATGGGTGGATGTATTACGATAGTTTTGCAGATCTTGATGGACATCAATGGGAAGTAATGTTTACTGATCCTTCTCAATTGAATAATTAAAATTTTATAGTGTTAACCAAAGAAATAAAGTCATATATTAACAAATCCGTTTTATGTTGGCTGGCAACCTCTAATAGCCAAAATGAACCCAATGTGTCACCAAAAGAAATGTTTACTTTTTAGGTGATAAGACCATTTTAATAGCTCACATAGCTTCACCAAATAGTGTAAATAACATCATTTATAATCCAAAAGTTTGTGTAAGTTTCGTAGATATATTTATTCAAAAGGGATTTAAACTTAAAGGTGTTGCAAATGTCATTAATATCAAAGAGAAAGAATTTGGTAAAAAAGTCAAACCTCTAACAGATTTGTTTTCTGACAAATTTCCAATTCTAGCTGTGATTGAGATTAAAATAAGTAAAGTTGAGAAAATAATAGCACCAAACTATTATTTAAATTCTGATACAACAGAGCAATCCCAAATAGAAAGTGCCATGGTTACTTACAAAGTAAAACCTGAATAGACATTTGGAATTGTTTTTTAGATAAGAAACTTGACTCTATAGCAACACTATTTTGTTAATGTAAATCTAACTTCCAATATTTAGGGGTAAGTACATAATTAATATCCATATTTTGCTAATGTTATTTATGCTACCCAATAAGTCGATTACTTATGGTTTTGATTTTAGGGGGATAATCTGAATTTGTACTAATGAATGTAAATAAGGTAAAAATAACGAAATTGCCTTTTCTAGTAGGAATTGAAGTGAAAACTGCTACTTTTCTCAATTTGAGTTTCCCGCTTTATTTTCATAAAGAATGGAATAATAATTAAGACCTGAGAGTCAATAAAGTCAAAAGCTAGTCAACAATTAAAGATTCTTTTGTGTCAATAAAGACAATAGATATACAATCACTTGTTATATTTAGAAACCTTTGTATCTTTGATACCTTAATCTAAACCATAATAATGAGAATATATATTTCTATCATTATCCTTTGCTTGCTAGGAGGGAACGCTTTTGCACAAAATTTTCAAAGGAATTACCCTTTACAGAATTTTGAACAATCCTTAAATATTGCTGGTATTCAGCTAAGCGATAATTCATATGCTTCAATGGATGGAATCCTCCTTACTGATAGTACATATAGAAATATAATTATCACCAATTTTGATAAGAAGGGTTCTCTCATTTGGTCTCGTCAAGTCTTCTTTACGGACGGAGATAGTATTCAAACCAATATAACTGGGGGATCGCTAATACAAGGTGATAATGATAGTTTATACTTTACAGCTACTTTATTTAGAGCCGGAGATTTGAATAAATTTGTTGGAGCCATCGATGCAAAAGGCAATAGTGGCTGGGGAAAAATATTAAATGATAATACCACGACAACACAATCTGAACAAGGGTTTAATAAAACGGTAAATTATATTGACAGTTCTTTTTTACAAGTAACAAGTATAGGTTTAGAAGATACCCCTGATTTATATTTGAATCAAATTGGATACGATGGGTCGCTTAGAAGATCTAGTAAAATTAAGGCTACCTTTGATACTGATGATGTTGCTGCATTTGTAAGTGATATTGAAATTAAAAAAGATTCTTCCATCATGATGGTAGGAGCTCTAAATAACTCAGGAACATATTTTTTAAATGTATTAGATAAGGACTGGAATCCAAAGATTACTAAAACTTTTGGTGATAATGTTAATTTTTTCAGTATATATGTTGGATTAGATGTTAAAGAAACACCTGATACTGGATATGTAGTGACAGGACAATTTATTAATCTAAATTTAATAGATATTGATAGTTCATACATTGGTTCTTTTGTGTCTAAGCATGACTCATTAGGAGAAGTAGTGTGGTCTAAGAGACTAAATATTGACAATATGGCTAATATTACTAATGGTATAGTTGTCAACTCTGATGGTTCTATAATGGTAGCAGCTAATATCGTTGATGGTTCAATGTCTAATAGCCTTATTAGTAGATTGGATGCCAATGGAAACCAGCAATGGGTAAAGTTATATAATATGGTGAATGTGCCATTATCTCCATTTGGTGGATTTCAAGCTACAAATGATGGAGGATATGCTTTCTTTACTTCGGCTATCATAGGTGATACCATCTCTGCACTAAATTTAATTAAGACGGATTCAAACGGCAGTACCACTTGTGAGGATACTTTAACTAAAATAATATTTGAAGATATACCATTATTATCATTAGAATATGAATTAACTCTAACTGATTCAGAAGACCTAGTACTTGACGAATATACATTCAGGGCAGATAATTTTGGATCTTATGCGATAGTAGATGTCTCTTTAGAGTCAGAAACATTTTGTCCAAACGAACAAATTAATTTCTTGTTAGATGCTAATGTAGAAGGTGCGACATCTTATTTATGGAATACGGGAGCTACCACTGACACTTTAAGAGTATTTGATGATGAGCAGTATACGGTGATTGTAACAATAGGTGAAGGGGTATGTTATACATTGTGTGATACTGTAGCGATGAATAGATATGACTTGCCTATGGCATCTGCTACCTATAACTGTGATAATGGTGAATACAATTTGTTTGTGAGTGCAGTTGCATCAGCAGGTGTTGATTCTGTTGTATGGAGTACAGGCGAAAAAAATGTAAATCAAATTAGAGTTACAGAGCAAGGAGCCTATACTGTTACTGTTACTGATGCTTGTGGTGAAACTGCTGAAGCTTTGGTAAATGTAGACCCTCCAGCACCTATATTTACTCCAGCATATGTATGCAGACCAACTGGTATATTTTTGATTTCTCAATTTAATCCAGCATTAACTAAGGAGATAAAATGGAGTACAGGAGCACAAGATGATGGTAAGCATGAAGTAATGATTACTGATAAAAAAATATATTCAGTTACTTTAACAGATATATGTAATGAGACCATAGTAAAAGAAGTCAATTTTAACCCTTCTATGCCTACTGTCACAGTTAATGGAGTATGCACACAAGCAGGCATTATGCTTACAGCAAATGTTTCTAACAATACAGGTATATTAGAGATTTTATGGAGCACAGGAGCACAAGACAACAATAAGCCCGTAATAACTGTGCCATCTATTGGTACATATTCAGTGACAATAACTGATTTTTGTCGAGAAACTGTTTCAGCTATTGAAAATTTCAATCCAACTCCAATTCAAGTAAACCCTACTCTTGGAGATTGTAGTCCACAAGGTCAAGTAGTTAATTCAAATGTAGCAACTGGTCAATTCGTAAGTATCCTTTGGAGTACAGGAGCACAAGATGATAATAAGCAAAGTGTTACAATTCCAGTCCCTGGAGTTTATACCGTAACGTTAACAGATTTATGCAGATTGACCTCCACAGCTACCATTACTGTACCAGTCTTACCAGATATGTTAACAATTACTGCTGATTTTTCTACAGCATGTAATAATGGTCCTGTCACTTTGACTGCAACCGCTAATGGAACAGTTTCTTATAAATGGGATACGGGTGATTCAACAAATGTCTTAAAACCATTTGAGATTGGAACTTATTCGGTTACAGCTACAGATGGTTGTGGAAACGAATTAGTAGAATCAATTACCTTCAATGAAGGTGACTTACCTATAGAAGTAACAGAACTCAATATACAACAAGATAATTCTGATTTTTGTGTCAATAATACTGTAAAACTAAATGCAGCAGTATCTGGAAGTTTAACAGGATTACAATGGAGTACTGGCGAGTCAGTTGGAGAAATAACTGTACCAGTTAATGGACAAACGATTACACTAACGGCTTTTGATGAATGTGGAAATGAGATTAGGGAAAAAATCATATCCGTAAATGGCGATAGTAGTCTTTCTTTTGCCAAAATATTTTTCCCAAGTGATTTTAGTTTAGAGAATCCAGAAAATGCCGTTTTCGGCGGATATGTAAGTCAAGTTGATACACTTACTTTCCAAGACAGATATGATGCAATTACCGATTTTGAAATGCATATATTTAACAGATGGGGGCAAGAGGTATTTATGTCCAAAGATGTAGAAGTTAGGTGGAATGGGTATGTTGACAATAATATTACTACAAGTAAACCAGAAGACAATAAGGCAAAACCTGAAGTATATATATGGTATGCTACTTACACTAACCCATCAGGCTGTTTAGAGGAGCGTAAAGGAGATGTGACACTATTTAGATAATGGCTTTTAGTATCAAATATAATTCTCCAGTAATACTTACGTTTGCACTAATCTGCAGTGTTGTCTTTGTGTTAGATAAATTTTTCATGGGGGGTCTAATGAACTTGTTTTCAGTTGGCACATCTATAGATATAACAAATCCGATTTCATTGTTTACTCTGATATCTCATATCTTCGGTCATGTGAGCATGGAGCATCTTTTGGGAAATCTTACATTTATCCTATTACTTGGTCCAATTGTGGAAGAAAAGTATGGTAGCAGAAGCACTATATTTATGATCCTAATTACTGGTCTAATCACAGGTCTAATTAATGTTCTGTTTTTTAGTACGGGCTTAATGGGAGCAAGCGGGATAGTATTTATGTTAATCCTTCTTGTCTCATTTACCAATACTAAAAGTGGTGAAATACCTTTGACATTCGTTTTAGTGGCTTTACTATTTGTGGGAAAAGAAATATTGCAAAGCCTAGGACCTGACCAAGTGTCCCAGTTTGCCCATATTATGGGTGGAGCCTGTGGTAGTATATTTGGTTTTCTTGGAGGTAAGAAGACAAAGTAATTTTAAATATCTGAGCCCATGACCCTATCAGGCATTATTAAAGCCCGGTCATTTTTAACGCTGTCTATTTATACATTCATCGTGGTTTAACCCGCTTTATGCATTAGGACTTTGTCATTGCCTGTGACGCTATAAGCGGCACGGGTTGAAAAACCAGCCTGCCTGCCGGACAGGCAAGAAAAATAAGCACTTTTACTGACTGAATCATAACCTGTGACGCTCTGCTTTAGTCACTACTATTGCTTTGTGGTGAGCTTGTCGAACTATGAAGGAAGAAAAGTGAGTAACACGACTTATTTTGAAGGTGTTTCGGGCCGCAGTACCTGCCCGCCGTACAAGACTTTAGCAGGCGGGGATTTTCTAACGCATAATGCGGGATTAAGGTACAGACTACCAATACATAATAAGTCAATCGACAAAGTAAGTATTAAATTAAGAGGGCATTTAATTATCCTCTTACATCGACTTAAAGTATTCAAGACCACAATCCAAATATTCTTGATATTTGCTTACACCATCTTCATATCCTCTTGGATGAGTAATTACTTGTTCATCTGCTGTCATCATGATATAAAGTGGCTGAGAATTCTGTTTGAAGTTTACAACTTGAAAATCCGCCCATTGAGCACCAACAGTTCTTTTCTTTTCATCATCTGCTACAGAAATAAAAGCTTCATCAAGTTTTTCTCTATCATCTGTATAAAGTGAGATTAAGACTAAGTCATTATTTAAGGTTTCTCTGACTTTATCATTGACCCAAATATTATCTTCAGTTCTTCTACAGTTTTGACAGCCATGACCAGTAAAGTCAATAAATGCTGGTTTACCTACTTCTTTAGCATATGCCATTCCTTCATAATAATCTTTAAAGCAGCCAATGTTATTAGCACACATAGTGTAGGAAGGATATTTAGCTTGTATAGTAGGATCAACGTCTCCTTTATCAAGGAAGTAATTATACATTACTGGAGGTGAAAATCCGCTTGTTAACCAAAGAGAATTATAGATGCCTGTATCTTTATTAATAGTAAACCCTGATATTAGATATATGCCAATAACTGCAAACAAACCAGCGATTACTTTTCGAGTACCACCTATCTTAGCATTTGCGCTGTCATGTGGGAATTTAATAAATCCAAATAGATATATTGCTATGGCAAAAGCTACTAATATTAGGATACCCATGAAAACCTCGTATCTCAAAAAGCCCCAATGCTGAGTTAAATCCGCTGTAGATAGAAATTTGAATGCAAATCCCACTTCTAAAAACCCAAGTACTACTTTAACACTATTCATCCAGCCACCTGACCTAGGTAACGAATTTAACCAAGCAGGAAACGCAGCAAACAATCCGAATGGGAGTGCTAATGCAAATGAGAACCCAAACATGACTATTAATGGACCAATCATACCACCTTTAGCGGCACTTACTAACGCTGTTCCGACAATTGGACCTGTACATGAGAAAGATACTAAGGCTAAAGTAGCTGCCATAAAGAAAATACCTAATAGGCCTCCTTTATCAGCCATCTGATCACTTTTAGTACTCCAGGAGCTAGGTAATGTGATTTCGTAATAGCCAAAGAATGAAAAAGCAAAGAAAATAAAGATGATGAAAAATAAAGTATTTGCTATCCAATTGGTAGAAAGGGCTTGTAATGCTGCTGGCCCTAAAGTCACAGTAATTATAAAACCGAGCAATACATAAATAATGATTATTGAGATGCCATAAATCACAGCATTTACCCAACCTTTACGTTTAGTGTCTTTTGTAAAGAAACTTACCGTAATGGGTATCATTGGGAAAACACACGGTGTAAGTAAGGCTGCAAAGCCACCGAGCATACCAGCAAGTAATAACCACCACAAACTAGAAGTATCTTTGCCTTCTTCTTTTCCACAACCACTTAATGGCTCTTTTAATGTTGTAACAATTGCTTCTCTAGATTGATCTACTTTGCCATCTATATTAGTTACCATAGCACTGCCAATAGAATTACTAGCATTATTAATCACTCCAGTGCCAAAAAATGAAAATTCTACATCTGTAGGAGGAAGACAAGTTTTGTCATTACAAGTCATAAAAGTCATGTAACCTGAAAGAGGTTTTGTTTCATCTAAGACTTTGATTTTTTGTACCATTACAAATGGTTCTTTATCCAAGAACTTAATTACATTAACACCATCAAATAATTTATCAGGCCCCTCTTTCTTATATCCTGATTCACTAGCAGGGCCAAGTAACTCTACACCATCTTTGTGTTCAAATGTAATCAAAGTTGGTACTGGACCTTCATCACTAGTAAACTGGGAATATACATTCCAGCCTTTTTTCATGACAGCAGTAAATATTATTTCTTGCTCACCATTTCCATTGTCAACTTTCTCAATTAACCATTCTACAGGTTTGAGGATGCCATTTTCATTAGAAGTAACATCTTCAATGATATTTTCTTTCGAAGTATTTTCAGAGGTTGGTGCTTTTAACTTAATTTTCTTAATTTGACTAACAGTAGTAGAGGTTTTATCTTCTGTTTTTTTAGTTTGTATGTTTGACTTCTGTGGAGCTATTCCTTCATCATTCGATAAACTTTTTTTTGCAGGAATTGTAAAGGAAAACTCTACATCTGCTGGTGGCAAACACCTCTCGTTATCACAAGTCATAAAAGTAAGATAACCAGTTATAGGCTTTGTAGCATCGGTTACCTTAATTTTTTGTGAAATTATAAATGGTTTAGTATCTAAAAATTTAATTACATTGACTTCAAATAACTTGTCAAAACCTTCTTTTTTATATCCTTCTTCAGAGGATTTACCTTGCAAAGTTGCTCCGGCCATGCTTTCATATGTAATTTCAGTAGGTACTGGACCACCTTCTCCAGTAAACTGAGAGTATACATTCCATCCTTTCTTTATCTGAGCAGTATAGACAAGGTTGTATTCATTCCCAGTCAAGGGTTGAATGTCGAACGTCCAAGACACTGGTTTAAATACTTGAGCTTCAGATTGTAAAGTAAAAAAGGAGAACAATACAAGTATTAAAAATCGCATATATGACATGAAAATTATTTTAGATGTTGCAAAAATAGAAAAGTCTATCTATTACTTTACAATTTATGGATTTAATGGTAATGAAAAGTTAACATCTTCGGGTGGGAGACATCTTGATTCATCACAAGCCATAAATGTCAATATTCCTTTTAATTTTTTATCACTTGATTC
>JBBKVK010000350.1:0-4354 GCA_037968395.1 Saprospiraceae bacterium
AAATAATTCCCAATATCAATAAATCATTTTTCTTAAATTAGTATCTTTTTTTGATTAATTTTATAGGTTTTCTCTCTAAACATTTGGCTTAATTAGTTATTTTTTAGAACTTTTTAGAATGGGAAATGTTAATAATTGATATAAAACAACAATATGATAGGTTGGACCTTTGAGTCTTTTAATGAAAAAAGTGATGATAAATCCCCTTTTGAAAAAATATTAGATGTATTTAAGGAAATATTGATTCATACATCAGGTGATGTAAGTGAGGCACTCACATGGTTGACCCAAGTGGATAAGCAGTACAAATTGACGGATAGTAATTATACTTTAGGAGATTTTATCCAAGACTTAATTGACAAAGGTCTGATTGAAAACCCTGATAAAAAAAATCCAAGTTTTATCCCAACAAAAAAAATGGAATTGGCCTTGAGAAGACAGGCACTCGATGATATATTTGATCAAATTAAAAAAAGCAAAAAGGGCGGTCATAATACGAAAGTGACAGGGAGAGGGGATGAAAGAACTTCAGAAGTAAGACCATATGAATATGGAGATCATTTAGACAAAATTGCGATATCTGAGACCATCAAAAATGCACATATTAATCATGGCATTGAAGACTTTAAATTGACTGAAGAAGACTTATCTATCCATGAGACATACTATCAAAGCCAGACTAGTACAGTTTTGATGATTGATATCAGTCATAGTATGATATTATATGGTGAAGATAGGATTACACCTGCAAAGAAAGTAGCAATGGCTCTTGCCGAACTAATCACGACTAGATATCCAAAAGATACTTTGGACATCATAGTCTTTGGTAATGACGCTTGGAAAATAGAAATTAAAGACTTACCCTATCTTCAAGTAGGACCTTATCACACTAATACTGTCGCTGGTTTAGAACTGGCAATGGATATCCTCAGGAAACGTAAAAATCAGAATAAACAAATTATGATGATTACTGATGGAAAGCCAACTTGTATTAAAAAAGGTAAAAAGTATATTCAGAACTCCTTTGGCTTGGATAGAAATATAGTGAATAGGACATTAGCAATAGCTGTAAAATGTAGGAAATTATCGATACCGATTACAACATTTATGATAGCAAGAGACCCTTATCTAGTTCAATTTGTAGATGCTTTTACTGCTGCTAATAATGGCAAAGCATTTTATAGTTCATTAGATGGTTTGGGTGAATTTTTATTCATGGACTATAATTCTTCAAAAAAGAAATCTCGTAAAAAATAAAAACAATATACATTGAAAGATATAAAGACACTTGGACAATTAAAAAAGCAAGGATATAAATACAAGTCCTTAAAAGAAGAATTGAGGTCGAACCTTATTGCCAAGATTAAAAATAATGAAACAGTTTTTAAAGGAATTCAAGGATTTGATGATACAGTCATACCTGATTTAGAAAGAGCGATACTCTCAAGACATAATATCTTGTTACTTGGACTAAGAGGACAGGCAAAGACTAAAATAGCAAGGTTATTAATAAACTTACTAGATGAGTATATTCCAGTAATTGCAGGTTCAGAGCTTAACGAAGATCCATTTAATATATTAACAAAAGAATCAAGAGATCAAATCAAGGAATTAGGTGATGCAACACCAATAGAATGGATACACAGAGATGAAAGGTATGTAGAAAAGTTAGCAACACCAGATGTAAGTGTAGCGGACCTAATTGGTGATGTCGACCCGATAAAGGCTGCGACATTAAAACTACCATACTCTGATGAACGAGTATTACATTATGGCTTAGTCCCAAGAGCTCATAGATCAATATTTGTATTAAACGAACTTCCAGATTTGCAACCAAGGATTCAGGTTTCATTATTCAACATACTACAGGAAGGCGATCTTCAAATCAGAGGATTCAAGCACAGATTGGCTTTAGATATCCAGTTTATATTTACAGCCAACCCTGAAGACTATACAAATAGAGGTAGTATAATTACACCACTTAAAGATAGGATAGAATCACAAATACTAACCCATTACCCTCAATCGATTCAAATTGCTAAAGACATAACTGCAGCAGAAGCTAAAATACATCCTGATCAGAGAGAAGTAGTAACAGTGAATGAGTTGCATAAAGATTTACTTGAACACATCGTTTTTGAGGCAAGAGAAAGTGAATTTGTTGATGAAAAAAGTGGAGTTAGCGCAAGACTAAGCATTTCAGCTATGGAAAATATGGTTAGTACTGCTGAAAGAAGGATGATTATCAATAAAGAAACTAAAACTACTACTAGAATAACAGACTTTTGGGGAGTGATACCAGCCATAACGGGTAAATTAGAGTTAGTGTATGAAGGAGAACAAGAAGGGCCTTACAGCGTTGCAATAGCTATAATAAATAAATCGATAAAAAAGGTTTTCCTAGAAAGGTTTCCAAATCCATCAGTTAAAAGCAAATCGGGAAGAGATCCTTACGGAGCGATCAAGGCTTTTTTTAGTGATGGCAATAAAGTGGAGTTATTAAATGATTCTACAAACAAAGAATACGAACAGACATTATCCAATGTGCCAGGGCTATTAAAGTTAGTTGATGGTTTTAACATTTTAAATGAGGATAAATTTCCTTATATGGAATTAGTACTACATGGCTTAGCAGAGTTTGAGATCATAGAAAAAAATATTGCTAACAATGTCTTGACTTTTGATGATCCATTAGGCGACTTTTTAGGAGATATGGAAAATCTAAATTAAAGATATCTAATATTTTAAAAGTCATATAAAAATATATTATCATATATTTGATCTTTATACCGTTATATATTTATGATTAATAGATTAACTATTCTTTTACTGCTTGGGTTCTTTTTGGTTCTAAACTTTTCTTGTAATAAAACTAAAAAGGCACTAAATACTTATGAAAAGTCACCATATGAATTTCATTTTGAAAAATTTGTATTATTATCTGAGGTATTAGATAAAGCTAAAAAAGAACACAAATTAGTTTACGTAGATATGTCTGCATCGTGGTGTGCTCCATGTCAACTTATGAAAAGAGATGTATATACTCATAAAGAAACTGCGGCTTTTTTTAATAAAAATTATATTACATATCTTGTTGATTGTGAGCTCAATGAAGGTCCTGATTTAAAGATGATTTTTGGCATAACTAATTACCCAACTCTATTAATTCTAGATGCAAGAGGTCGAGAAGTTTTAAGAAGAGAAGGAGGTACCTTTCATGACGCTTTAATAGAATTTGGCAAAGAAGGTCTTGTTAAACTACCCACTATGTAGTTATGACATCTTTCTGACTTTACGTGTCAATCTTTATTATACTTTTGTCCCTTAATTAAAGTAGAATTTACTCCTATTAATGATTGAAAATTACAAAGTAATTACATCAAATCACTTATTGGCTGAGGTATCTAATCTTGGAACATTTATTATTGCTCCTGATAGTACAAGTAAAACTTTGGAACAAATCAAAGATATACTTGCTATAGACGAGTTATTATATTTAGTCACCTGCAACAGAGTAATGTACCTTATGCATACAGATGTTGATATTGACGAAGAATTTCTTTATGAATTTTTTAAAATAACAAAACCAGAAAAAAGCAAGATTGAAATTTTAGCTTTATTCTCAAATATAGCAGTATATGAAGGGTTAGAGGCTGTCCAACATGTGCTTGAAGTTGCAGGTTCAATAGATTCTCTAGTAGTAGGAGAAAGTGAGATATTTAGACAGTTTAGAGAAGCATACACCATATGTCATTCCAATAAATTACTGGGAGATAAAATCCGTCTTTTGGATAAAAAAGTCGTGCAAACTGTAAAAAGCATTCATACGCATACTCGAATAGGAGAAAAACCACTCTCTATTGCTTCATTAGCCATGTCTGTTTTACTTACAGAATTAGAAAACCATGAAAATAATATAGCGGTCATCGGTGCCGGAGAAACCAATAAACTAGTTTGTAAATTGTTAAAGCCCAAATCCATTGGTCACTATACTATCTTTAATAGAACATTGGCTAAAGCTAAATCGCTAGCAAAATTTATGGATGGAAAAGCAAATGAACTAGAACAACTTAATGACTCCAACTATGATTTTGATATTTTTATCGTAACTACAAGTAGTCAAGTACCTATTTTAACTGATACAATATTTTTAAAGAATGCTTCCGATCTTAATAAGAAAAGAGTAATAATAGATTTAAGTGTCCCTCGCAATGTTGATTTGGAAATATCTCAAAGGCCTAATGTTAAATATATTTGTATTGATGACCTTAAAGTATTAGCAAATTTGAACTTAGAATACCGAAAAAATGAAATTGTTCTTGCAAGAGAAATCATCTCTAAAGCACTACACCAA
>JBBKVK010000351.1:0-7353 GCA_037968395.1 Saprospiraceae bacterium
CTTTTATAAAATGTGACTAATATGTTTTTTCATTAATAAATCACTGATCTTAATCATTCATTTTACGTAACAAAGGTTACCCATCAGGCTCGTTAAGTCTTGTAATTTTGGAGTATGAAATAAAGAGTTAATTTCTACATGATCTTTCTGTTCAATGATGGTCATAGACTTAACTATAACTTATTAATAATATAATTTAAATTCAAAAAACAATAAAATGGAAATACAAGAATCATATTACCCAATGCCTAGGATTGGAGATCAAGCTCCAAATTTTGAAGCGGTTACAACAACTGGGAAGATTAACTTTTCGGATTTTGCAAAGGATAAATGGATTGTGATGTTCTCACATCCTGCTGATTTCACCCCAGTCTGTACTACAGAAATGAGTGGTTTTGCTCTTAGAAAACCTGAGTTTACCGCATTAAATACAGAGCTCTTGGGATTGAGTATAGATAGTGTTCATGCCCATTTGGGATGGGTAAATAATGTACGAAAGAATACTGGAGTATATTTTGATTTCCCTATCATCGCTGATATAGATATGAAAGTATCTAAGTTATACGGTATGTTACAGCCGAACGAAAGTGAAACTGCAGCTGTGAGAGCAGTATTTTTCATAGATCCTAGTAAAAAGATACGATTGATCATGTACTACCCTCTTAATGTTGGTAGAAATATGGATGAAATAATTAGAGCATTAACTGCTTTACAAACTTCTGACAAGTATAAAGTAGCTATGCCATTAGACTGGAAGCCTGGTGACAAAGTAATAGTTCCACCTCCAAAAACTTTGGCAGAAATGGATGCTCGAATTGCAGATGACACTTGTGAAAAGGTCGATTTTTATTTAGCAAAAAAGCAGCTCTAATAAATAAATTTTAAGGTTTTTTGTTAAGTTGCTCTGGTAATCATTATGGTTTGCCAGAGCAATTTTGTTTTTAAAATCAACTAGGTAAAATATTCGGTATATCCTATAACACAATCCTGAAACAGCCTAGCCTATTTAACGAAATAATTAAGCGATTATTGGTAATAATTATCAGCATTAACTTTTATAAGTTACTACTAATCGTTATGTTTACCACTCAAATAATAAATCATTATGGTCACCAATCCCGCTGTATGGCTTGACAAAAAAAGAGCTGCTACCAAACTGAATTTTCTCATTGGAGAACTCATGTTTAAAAAAGGTGTAGAACTCGTTTTGCTAAGGAATTCACTAAATGAAATTAGCATTTCTGAAATCTTAAATCTGCATGAATATGCAAGCCAAATATTAGAACATCCAATTGAAGTGGAGACATCTGTGATCCTTGCAGAAGCACTTTTTGAGATGGACTTAGAGTTGAGTAAAATTGACATTGGTAAATTAAATTCGCTTTGGACAAATCAACAAGTAACTAAGGATATTCCAACTTTTCTAAACAATGAACTAAAGGATATTATAGCTGGTAAAGATATGGATTGGCAAAAGCCTGTTGATGTCGTACTATATGGTTTTGGAAGGATAGGTAGACTTTGTGCAAGGGCGATTATTGATATGACAGGCATTGGCGCTCAGTTAAGATTAAGAGCCATTGTTTCAAGAGATAATACTGCGGATCAAATGACAAAACGAGCAGATCTATTGAGAATGGATTCTGTTCATGGACCTTTTAAAGGTGTGATCAAAGTCGATGAAGAAAATCATATGCTACACATAAATGGCGAGCAAGTTCATATGATTGCGGCAAATGATCCTGCTGCTATTGACTATACAGCATATGGAATAGAAAATGCACTAATAATCGATAATACTGGTGTATGGCGAGATAAAGAAAGTCTTTCAAATCATCTTAAAAGCAAAGGCGTTTCGAAAGTATTACTCACAGCTCCAGGTAAAGGTGTACCTAATATTGTTTACGGAGTCAATCACAAAGAGCATAAAACAAATGAGTATGATGAATGGTCAGCCGCATCATGTACGACTAACGCCATAGTACCTGTACTAAAAGTAATTGACGATCATCTTGGTGTAGTCAATGGTCATATCGAAACCATTCATGCCTATACAAATGACCAGAACTTATTAGACAATATGCACAAAAAACACAGAAGAGGACGATCTGCAGCTGTTAACATGGTCATTACGGAGACAGGTGCAGCTAGTGCTGTTTCTAAAGTTATACCTCACCTACTAGGCAAGCTTACAGGAAGTGCTGTTAGAGTACCAACACCTAATGGATCTCTAGCGATCATGAACCTTAAACTTAAGAAGAATACCACAATAGCTGAAGTGGACGAAATACTTAAAAATGCAGCGATTCAAGGTCCTCTTCGTAACCAAATAAAATTCAGCTACGAAAAGGAGTTAGTATCTAATGACATTATTGGCAATTCATGTTGCAGTGTATATGATAGTCCTGCTACTAAAATCAGTGAAGATGGGGGCAACATAATCTTATATATTTGGTATGACAATGAATATGGCTATACCCAACAAGTTGTAAGACTTGCTAAATATATTATGGGTGCTCAGCGAAAGGTATATGATTAGTAGATACCTTTTTTCTGGCCCCAAAACCCTAAAGCAGTGTACTGAGCTTGCCGAAGTGGGAGGAAAAAAAGGCATCTAAATTAAACGAATAAACTAAGTGGTCGAAGACCATGTAAACAGAGGCATAGCCGATAAACAGAGAAAGTTATTAAGAATATGGGCTCAAAAGAGCTTAATATCTTAAGAGTCACCTAGCTATATCTTTGTTGCCAATATTGAATAAACCATAGGAATTTTGTTATCTAAATGAGCAATTCTGTGCTTTTGGGGTGCAAATTCAATTGTATTAGCAAAGCAATCATATGGTGAATAGTCATACTCATTTATTGCATTAATTGTTAATCCATGCTTGATCAAATTATTTACAACATCACCAATACTGTGATTCCACATGACATATTCTTGATTGATATCCGCTTCCTTATCGGCGTAAGTGCCACTGGCTGTTTCTACTATAACTCCCTTATTAAAATAACTATACTTAATCTTATTAAATTCATCATCAAACATCCAAACTACTGGATGAAATTCTGCAAACACAAATTGGCCACTGGGCTTTAAATATTTAGAAACTATGCTTGCCCATTTATCCATATCAGGCAACCACCCAATCGTACCATAGCTTGTGAATACTATATCAAATTGCTCATTTAGATGATTTGGCAAATCGTATATATCACAACAAATGAATTTGGCGTTGGATTTGGTTTGTTTAGCTATTGACTTAGCACTTTCTATCGCCTTGTCAGACAAATCTATACCTGTAACATTAGCTCCTAGCCGGCTTAAAGAAATGGAGTCTTGCCCAAAATGGCATTGTAAATGTAAGATTGTCTTGCCTTTGACATCTCCAAATAGTTCTAACTCAATACTATTTAATGAGCTTCTGCCTTTTAAAAATCCATCCATGTCATAAAATTCCGAATTTAGATGAAACTCGACTTTATTATTCCATGAATTTCGATTGATTTCTATGTAGTCGTTCGCCTTATTAATCATAATAACTTATTGTTTTATATTGTACCAAGGTCAAGAAGCTTTTTGACCATTATGCAAATATATGAATTTCATATTTACCTTCAATTATTGTGCACTCATTTTCCAAATGTCATTAGTTAAAATAAATCTTAGAAAATTGAATGCAGTCTTAGGTTTACCAGATTGATTTTATAAAAAGAACTAACTTTACAAAATCTATAATACATATAAATACCTACAGGATTCAATATTTCAATAAAAAATAAGTAAAACACATCTATATTTACAAAATTCACCTTACACTTTGAATATTATAAAACTACCCCAAACATCAGTTATTAATACTAGGAACAAAGGTCTATTAATAGCTCTCTCTTTAGGGTTTTTATTAATCTATCAAATCTTAGGAGATTTCCTCACTGATCCTAATGGGCATATGTTTGCATATGGTGGTGATGCATTTGTGATCTATTATGATGTCATGTATCACACTTGTTTTGGAAATGGGACTACATTAACAGCAATGAATTATCCATATGGTGAATACCTTTACATGACCGACGCCCAAGGGCAATTGTCTTATGTATTGCAGTGGATACATCAAAACTTGTTTGAAGTATGTGATTATGTCCTAGGTATAATTCATTTTCTCAATGTATATCTTCTATTTATAGGAATCACACTTGTATATTTATTATTGACAAGATTAAATGTCACTTGGTGGCTTGCGGGTATATTTGCCCCACTGATCATTATGCTATCTCCGCAAATTGTAAGATTAGGTGGTCATTTTGGACTGGCATATCCATTTATAATACCATTGACACTTTTGTGGTATTTAAGAAAAGAGCGAATACCTTACTTAGAGTGGAGAGATTTCCTGATCTGTATAGTTCTTTTATTATTTACATTTAACAATCCATATATTGGTTTTGTCGCTGTTTTCCCGTTGCTAATACTCGGCGGATTACGTATATTTTTTGGTGGAGCTAATAAATTTAAGATAGCTTCTATAGTATTAGGAATGGCGCTTTTAGTTTTAGCCATTCCTTTCATAACATTTAAACTTAATGACATTGTAACCGACAGAATAAAGATTCAATGGGGGTTTTTCTTTTATAACACAAGCATTGAGGGTTTGATTTATCCATATGGATCTCCAATTTATGACCTATTAATTAATTGGGGTTTTGAACCTCTATTGGCTGATTCAGAAAAAAAACAATATTTAGGAATTTCTAACATCATTATTCTTACCATAGGATTCATTTGGTTCCTGTTTAAGTTTTTTAAAAACTCTGTGAAATCTTTCGTAATGAACCATGAATTGAAATTGTTTGTACTTTCTTCTGCAGTTATATTTTTTCTAACCTCACAGTACTTATGGAATAATATAAATGAAGATTGGATCGAATCATATCTGGGCTTCATCCTAATGTTTAAAGCCATTGCTCGACTCAATTGGGCATTTTACTTTTTTTCTTCCATTATAGCCATTGTGTTTTTGAATAAATTTGTACAAAACTACCGGAAACTTGGCATAATTACTACGTTTATATTGGCTTCATTATGGGTTTTTGATTTTCAAAAATATATAGTACCAAATTTTAACAACAGTGTTTATCCTAATTTTATAAATGAAGAAGCCCTTAATGAATTAACCACATTATCTAATCATTATAAGATAGATACAGCAAACTATCAGGCCATATTAGTTTTACCCAAAATGATGGCTTGGAATGATAACTTACTCAGCAATATTCATTTTAATTCACAACACTATTCAATGAAACTTTCATTGGCTAATGGATTACCATTAATTTCATCTATGCTGTCTAGAATGTCTATAAGCCAAGCTGCAGAAGCAATCCAGCTGCTTAGTCATCCTTGGATAAAAAAGGAATTAGCGTATAAGTTACCCAATAAGAAGCCAATATTGTTAATGCTAGGCAAAGACCATCCTAAACTAGAGTACGGTGAGCATTATCTTACGACCCTTGGTGATACTCTTATCGACAATAATAATTTTACATTATGGACTCTACCAATAGAAAAATTACAGCAAGAATATACCCGGAAAAACTTAATAGAGTTGTCTACTAAAAACATACCAAAATCTAATTTTGTATATAAAGATTTTAATGACATGCCAAGAGTAGAAAACAAAGCATCAAATGTTCTTTTTGGTAATGGGCTTAAGTTTGTGTCAAAGGGACAAAACATAATTTTAGATACTGTCTTAAATCAAGGCGGAGAAGTTGAATTATCAATTTGGGTTTATTTGGATCACCAAAGACACGGTATGGGCACCATTCACATTGAAGCCAAAGATAGTTTAGGAGTAACTTATATGAAAACAGATATTGACCCTAGATCGTCTAATGATATAGATCAATTATGGCTAAGGACCAACCATCGTTGGAAAAACAAAGAAAAGTCAAAAATAAAACTGATTTACATTTCTGATAAGAACACTGCTTTGGATGAACTTTTAATAAGGTCAGTTCAAGATACTGTTTATCAAATTTTTGATGGAAAAGTATCAGCGAATGGATATAATATAAAATAAAATTCAAAATTCAATAAGAATACCCATCAATTTAGGACGACTCAACTAAAACCTTTTAATGTTGTCTTTATAAAACTTCCATTCTGGAGTATTTATAATTGGTGTATCGAGATCATACCAAGGGCTTAATCTAGTATCAGATGGATTTTTCAGCAATTGAATCTCTTGAGCAGGCATATAACTTTGAGCAAGTAAGTAGACATATTTCCCTGTTTGAGAGTTAAAAGCTTGATCGACAATGATCACTGCATGACCTGGATGGCCACCTTTAATGATTACATCTCCAATTTGTGGCGTATTATTATTTAATGGCTTCAGCTCTTTTTCTAATGATGCTGTTCCAGCATACATAAATATTAGCTCCATGTAATTCCAAAAATCCTTGTATGTATTTGCTGGAGCTTTGCGATTATTCCAATAAGTCTTATTACCATTTACTACTATTCTGTGTCCTTTAATCCATTCTGAATAGTCAACCCTAAACCCGTTTGTAAAGTTAAAATAGATTTTATCATACTCACCATTATTCCAAAAATATTCTGCCCGAAGCCTCATAACTGCATCAGCACATTGATGCAAATCTTTATTTCCTATTGGTAAATCAATCACTGCTACATATACATCATTATTATGCTTAGTAGCACCATTATAGTAAAGGACTTCTGTACCTTTGGGTTTAAGATTTAGCGTTCTAAGGTATTCTCCAAATGAAGAAGGTTCTAACTTAATACGAGTATAACCTTCAGGAGGAGAGATTCGTTCAGCAATCGTTTTACTAAAAGATTGTATTGGAGGATTTATTGTGTCTTGAACTGCATACAGTGGTTCAACCTGATTAGTAGTAATTCTCGTATCAATAATATGATCTTCGGAAGGCTTGCAACTAAATAAAGCAACAGCTAATAATATGGAATGAATTTTTATGAGTACCAATTCTACAACAATTTTATTCTCTAACGATTATTTTGCAATTTACATATCCTTCTGCCCTCTACTTTTCATTATTTCTAACATAATCGGCATAGAAATCACTGTGAGAACAAAAAATAAATATTCAAAAGGGAGTTGAATAAAATGTAGAAAAAAACATAAATAGACTTTTAGACTCCCCAGTAAAAACAATTTGAGGTTCATTGTTTTTAAATTTTTTATCATAAGTACAAATAGGATTAAGATAACTATAATGACAGATAGATAATGCGTAAGTTGTAATGCCTTTAGTTTATCAATTTTAGAACCTTCCCAATAATCATAGTAAAAAGAACCA
>JBBKVK010000352.1:0-14863 GCA_037968395.1 Saprospiraceae bacterium
CATGAGATACTTTACTATTAGAATATTAGTCTTATTTGCAATACAAATTCATGGACAAACTTTACCAATAAACTTTGAAGGAGATGTGATAACATCAGACTTTGTAGATTTTGATGGTGGGACTGCTAGTGTTATATCAAATCCACAAATGACCGGAGATAACACCAGTAATATGGTTGGTCAAATTTTAAGAAATGGAGGTCAAGTTTGGGCTGGAAGTAAAATTAAATTAGACAACGTATTAGATTTGTCCACTAACAATATAATCACAATGCAGGTATATACTACAGCACCAATAGGCACGGTAGTAAAGTTTAAACTAGAAGGAATAGGAGCAGCTGAGCGAGATGCTATTACAACAGTTTCTAGTGAATGGGAAACACTAACATGGGATTTTACTGGGACACCTAATGATTTTGATGATATCGTCTTTATGTTTGATTTTGGCAAAACAGGAAATGGATCAGCAAATTCTACCTTTTTATTTGATAATGTAGCATTAGCATTCGGTGGAAGACAGATTGATTTGCCAGCTGATTTTGAAGACTCAGAAACCAATCACACCACTACAGATTTTGGTGGCAATGTATCTTCCAGAGTTATTGATCCAACTAATGGGGCAAATAATGTAATTAAAGTTATCAAAACAGATGGTGCAGCTACATGGGCTGGAACAACTATAGGGACGCCAGCTGGATTTGCCACTAACATACCTTTAACTTTAACTAATTCTAAAATGAATGTTAAAGTATGGTCACCTGATGCAGGTATCCCTGTTAGATTGAAAGTGGAAGACTGGAGAGATCCAACTCATACTTGTGAAACTCAAACCAATACAACAAAATCAGGTGAATGGGAGATAATAGAATTTGACTTTATCAATCAGGCCATGGGTACAGAATTATTAAGTGTAGGTTTAGATAAAGGATGGACGTACAATATGGCATCAATATTCTTTAACTTTGGAACGGAAGGTTCAGCTGCCGGAGAGAAAATCTACTATTTTGACAATGTAAAATTTGGAGCATCAACTACCAATACAATTGATTTAAATGATATTGGTGGCAGAGTATTTCCAAATCCTACAATAAGCAATTGGATAGTTGATCTTAATAATACTGAAATTCAATCTATCTCGATTTTTAACATGAATGGACAGTTAGTCTCGACTAAAGTAGTTAATCTAACCAAAACCATAGTAAATGGAGCTGGATTGTTAAGTGGGTTTTATTTTTTAAAGATTTCAACTTCAGAAGGTTTAATCATCGAAAAATTATATAAACAGTAATGTAGTATAAGTGTGGGATAGTTAGATCAATTTTAATAAGTTTATTGTTAAATTATTTTGGTAAATTGATCTTAATCTATTCTCACACTTTTTACTAACCTATATCCAGGGGTATGTCCAGTTCCAAATTGCATATTGTTTTCAAATGAGATCTTGTAGAAGCCAAGGTTGTTTCTAAATTCGTACTTACTTCGTTCTGAGGCGGACATTATGTCTATGGCATCTAAGAATCCAGATAGATGATCTTCGAAATATTCATGCCATTTATTGACAGATTGGGTAGTAGTTATAGGATTTCCTTGGTATGTTTTTGTAAAAGTGACATTGTGAACTTTTGTATCTATTCTTGAAGACCATAGATACATGGAAATCGCATCATTATTTGCTAGAGTATGAAATTTGGATAATGGAAACGTAAGTCTAATAGGGCTGGATGTTGTTGATGCAGTGGTGCTGGCTTTAGAACCTCCAACTATTGCTGTGCCGCTAGTTGGAGTTACACCATAGATACTGCTACCTGAAGTAGTGTTTCCCCAAGCATTGTTGATATTGTCATCGGTTAGTTTGCCAAGGTAACCAGAAGTCCACTCATTAAACCCAAACGAAATGTTTGGTGCCGAATGATTGAGGTTTAAGGAGTAATCTAAAGGTTCCGAAAGGTTGGTAAGGGTTTTTGTCATAGTGCCTAATGTAGTGCCAGCATAATACTGATAGGTTATGGAATGGTTTCGATCATAGATGTCATCTGTTTTCCGTTCAAAGTCATAAAATTCATCTCTCAAAAGTGTGCAAAATCCTTTTAAACCACTGGTTGGGTCACTTACATTTCCTAAATCGGCCTCATTGGTTTCTATTTGTAGTCTTGGAGCTGTGATAATGTTTCCATTATCAAGCTCTCCTTTTATTTCGAATACATCATAAGGTTCATCACAGAATACATTAATGTCAGTCCATGTTGGCGCTGCGCCTCCGCCATCTATGGTCTCGAATGTAGTTTCCAATAATTTTTCTTCCATCTTATTATACTTGCTTGTTTGGAAATAAAATTGGTATATGATGTCTTCCCCTGGTTCTTCTACTAGTCCAGGAATTGCTGGAATATCAATGTTAATATTGGTGGTGGAAGAAACCAAATTTACGTCGTCAACTTTACTTTTGGTAATTATCGTAGAAACTCCACTTGCAAATCCAGGTAAGTTAAACTGACTTTTTTTCTCTTTCTTTCTAACCAATTGCAAGGAGTAAATGGTGGCATTGTTCAAACTATTTGGAAGAGGGAAAGATACTTGATAAATTTCGCTAAGATTTTCAATTGTTGTGAGTGCTTTTGTGATAGCTTCACTGCCGTCCAAACCCTGAGTTCTTACAGAATAGGTGTAGTCCCAATCATCATTGTCCTCTGGAAAATATCCAGTATTTGGATCGTTGTCTTTCATGTCCATTGAAAACTCAATCGTTCCTGCATTCAAAATATTGTCATCTTGCATGTAATATCGTTGACGTCGTATAGGCAATGTTTTTACAATTTCATCTTCTGGAATGGGGTAAGGTGTTTTTCCAGTTTTAAATGACCATTCTCGTTTTTCATACCAATTGGCATTGTTTTCATCTTTTAATCTTATATCACCAGCTGCCGTTCTTTCAAATCCTTTTAGTTTGATTTCAACGTCATGATATTTCTTTTCTGCTAGAATTTGGTCAAATTCTATAGTTACAGTTTGATGGCTATTGTCTAAATTTTGACTCTTTTCTGTTACAACAGCACCATCTCGTTCAGTCACAACAAATTTTTCGATTTGTAGGATTACGGTCATATCTTTTGTACTTCCATCTGCATTCATTATAGGTAAAGTAAATTCTTCATCGATGGGAAGTATAAAATTTACTGATGGATCAGTAAATACACTAACATCTTTTTCATCCAATGCGGGATAATGTTCATAAATAATTTCTAATCCACTAAAAGGATCTTCAAATGGAGGAACACACCTATTTCCAACAGTAAGGTCAAATGATTTTGTACCATCCACCAATCCATTTAACACACTATATTTTATTCCAGCTCTTCCTTCTGCCCAAATAGGTTCTGGTCCACCTCCAGATAACATCATTGCCGCCCCAAGTGTAAATAAACTAAAATTATGGTCCTTACCAGCAAACCTAAAAGCAATACCAACAGCTCCTTCAACCCCCGCATAAACTTGACCTCGAGCATACCAACCATTGATACCTGGAGCTATATTACCTGCATTCTCAATATAGCACAATCGTTGTTCGTCATGAGTGATATTGATGTCAAAACCTAGTGTACCAGTAAGTGTTGCATAAATTAGCGAGGCATCAAACCCAAAGCTTACGGACATTTCTCCACCAAAAGCAATCCCTGATCCAGTATTTGCTAATTGTTTGTCCCAATCAGATCTCTTTTCTCCGTTTTTCTTAATGGGCGTTGAATCAGTAAGTTTGTTTTTACCGCTACCTTTTTCAGAGTTATCCATCAGATAAGATACTGCATCTGGAATCGGGAGATCCGTTGGTAAGTCATGACCTGTCATTAAGTATGCTTGTATTTTGGATAGAGGCATAAGAGGCATTTTGTAATTTAACACAGCTCTATCATCTGCAGTGCCAGCATAAAAGTACCATTTTTCATCACCGCCCTGCTCAGCATGGAATGCCGCTCCGACCATTTTATTTCCTTTATTGGGATTGCCATAAAGTGCTGGCGGGACATTAACATACACATCCACTAATCCATCGAAGACATTGTGATTAGTACTTACTTTCTCCCATTTGAAATTGGCAGAAGCCCAGAAATTAGCTTTGTTTCTTAAGGCAAGTGGGGTAAACATGAAAGCATCTCCAGCTACTTCAATCATATTGATGCCTGTATTTTTACTAAATTGTGCATAGATGGATACATCCATATTTAAGGCAGTCTCATTAGGATATGTGGCTATTGTCGTTGCCATTTTTAAGCCATAACTACCAAATTCAGGATGCGGTAAATTACCTGTGCTTACTGGTTCTATCATTTCCTCACCAGAAGTTGGTTGCTTATTGACAGAACTCAACATTCCATTCACTTCTGATTGGCTCATCGCTCCATTACTTCCTCTACTCATATTGACATACACACCTCCACCGACACCATAGATGCCAACAGCTGGAGCAATTGGAATTCCTACTGGGGCAAAGTATGCCATTCCATCTAGATACCAATAATTGTAATTTTGATTAGTGCCAAAAGTAGCATTGGGATTACTTACACTCATGCCAAATTCTCCTTTAAGTTTAACACCCAATCCTATAGGAAGCATCACTTGTAGTCCACCTCTAGCACCTTTTGTACCTACATTGTCATTACCTATTGTATTATAAAATTCTACTTCTCCTTCAATCGTCAATCCTTGTATCTCGCTATAAATATGCATAGAATTCACATTCAAACCGATGAGCTTAAGTTTTTTCTCGTTATTTATCGTTTTGTACTCTGATTCTATATTGATTCCTACACTTCCTGCAATTCCTCCTTCTTTTCCTGCCAAGGATACTCTAGGTGTGATGTTAAAAGTAAATTCTGAAGGAGATTTTGATAATAATCCTGCTGATTCTATATTAATCGGAAATCCTGCAAAATTCTCATCTGAAAATTCAGTACCAAAACCTACATTGTAAGTGATAACTTGTGTGCTTCCACTGTCATCCAGAGCTTGTAATTGTTCGCAAAAACCGAAATGGGACTCTGTAAATCCATCTTGAGAGTGGTATTTTAGCTGAAAATCAACTACAGGAATTGTAATAGGTATGTCATCGCTGCTTTCTTCAAATAGCGTAGAACTTATGCCAACACCGCCTTCTAGAAAGGTTTCAAAATAGGTTTCTGCATCATTATTTGGAGTAAATTTACCTAACACATAAGAATTCTGACTCAGTGATGCTTTGGCAATCATAAATGGAAACTCAAGTTCATTTTCTGGTTCTACAGAAAAGATATATGATGGCGGATCGAGGTTAGCATTTTCTGTATCACTATCTTCAATCAGAGCTGTGTATCTCAAATAAGTGTTCTCTTTTGTAATAGGCATTCCCAATAGTCCAGAAAAACCACCGCTTTCGAGTCTGTTTTGAATGATCGTCATAAACAAACTGTCCATACTCAATGACCATCCATCTACATCACCTTCGCCTTTGCCAATGAGATTTTCTACGGCAATAGTCATGCTGACTAATGGATCAATAATCATGTGGTTGACTGATACTCCTTCTCTTCGGTTACTACCAAGAAAAGCTGTTGGTGTTTTGAGCTCCATTTCTTCCACAAAAATTCCTGTCCAAGTGGGCTCCATTACGGCATTTCCATTGGGCTTAATTGTAATGTTTGGGTCATCGTACGAAGCAGGCCATTTTATTCCTGGAGGATTTTCAAAATCGGACACATCAATCCAAGCATTTGCCACTTCAAAACCCCATCCTTGTACTCCTGCTATTTGGAATTGGTCAATATCCACTTGCACCATGAAGTGCAGTCCTGCATCTTCTGGTAGCCCTTCTTCGCCATAGGCTGCATAGATGTTTTCGTTAACAGCTACTGTTCTGTCAAATTGAGTAGCAAACGTACCAATCACCCGTTCTTCTAAGATTTCACCATCGTCATTTTCCTTTTTTAATGTTGATTCCGGAAAATGAATTTGTCCTCTTAAACCAAACGATTTTAGACCATTACAATCCATTTCAAAATAAGTTGCTTCAGATTTAATGTCCTCAATATCGGTGGCACTACTGCCATTAATAACATACGTAATATCTCCTTCTGAAGGTATATTGTAATCATTAACTGGGTGTAATGCATATTCACCAGCAAATCCAGCAGGGATCAAACATACTTCACTCATCGCCATTGAAATCCAACCTTCTTCCCCAAACTGCGGAATGTGTAAATTTTGCATTACCTGGCAAGTCGCTTGAGTGGGTCCAAAGCTCATTTGAGTAAATCCTAACATGAAGTTATACCCAGCTATATTTTGCACTAATCCAAGCGGCAACCCAATGGAACCATTACCTGTGATGAGTGATGAAACCACTCTACCATTTCTAATGAAATTATTCATTTCTTCAGCATTACCCGAAGTCATTTGGCTTGGATCATATGGCTTATCAACATCGGCAGATACTAGTCCGCTATACACTCTGCCGTTGGCGTTAATAGATAAATTGGCGAACGAGACATTTACTTTTGCATTGTTTAAAAATGGAATTTCAATAGTACCTGTCCCACTAGCAGAAGCTCCATTGTCATTGGTAAACGATAATTCTTTCACTGTGAAATTTCCAACTTGGAGTTCTGTAAATGAAGATAAAGAAGCGGTAGAATTTTCAGATATATTTTGTTCATAGTAGCAATTTAAATAGCAGTCACTGGCATTTTCATCTGGTAGAGGAGCACCATTATCTCCATCATCACTATCGTTAGGATTGTAGCCATACCAAAAGGTAGAGACTTCACTGTACCCATTATTAGAGAGCGGAAAAGTTCCCATCAAATCTGTGGCCTGTACTCTTAAAGCGTATTGATGGCCTTCGATTAATTCTATTTCAGGAGGGTAGTCATAATTGTATATAACTTGTTGAATGTTGGTAGCATCTAACATTGGGTATGTACCAGGGTTATTCAACAGCAACTCTATATCTCCAAACGGGTCTTCTGTAATGTCCACCATTTTTAAATTATAAGAAAAAGTACCTGGCGGTGGAGCTAAGGTAAATGGTGGCTCCCAACCAATCGTCACATGAGAATTACCATTTGCAGGTACGATTTCATCTTGGTATGGCATGTATATGTAAGGGATGTCGCCATACGATATAGAGAATTCGTCAGAGCATTCTGAAGACAATGGTGTATCTGTGAGGTAATCAACAGCAACAATACAGAGTTGATAAGTACCCTCTGGTAGAGCCCTATTAAACATCATGTAATCTAGTTGCTCAGGTGAGACTGATATTAGATCAACATCTTCTGGGTAGCTAAAAGAAAAGTCTCTTTCAAAATCCTGACCTTTGTAGAATAATGTCCTATAAGAGGGTACAGATACTGGTTCTAGAGGTTTAAAACCGATTCTAGTTTGAGCGTCAATGCCATTGTTGAGACCAATTAGTTTTACATGATAATATACTTCTTGGTCAATTCCAGTTAGATTGTGTACAGTCACAAAAAGGTTGTCTGCATTGCTAAGATAATGTTCCAGTTCTGTTGGGTAAGGTTCAGATATGACTATTTCAATATCAATTGGATTTTGAGCTGATAAGATTACTGTTTGTAAAAATACTAATAGGGTTAGAAGGGCGTATTTTAAATTGTAAGTCTTTTTCATTTGAATTAGTTTTTAATACATCTACAACCAACTCTAGTTGTTTCAGTAGTATATACTCTGCTTACACCTTGTATGCTAATTTTTACAATAGTACGATTGACATCCAACGACGGATCTATAGGACTGCTGGGTCTCTCAGTACTAGTCCATAACATTGCATATTTTTCTCCAGAATCATATACACTTCCAGTAAAGCTTGCCTTTAAGACACCTAAATTCACTTTCCATGTATGTTGTTGTCCATTGGCAATTAGGTTAAACCCATTAGAAGATGCTGGATCAACATTGAAAAAGTCAGGGATTTTTGGCCATATAAATGAATTTAAAGATTCTGATCTAAAAAGTGTTTCAAATTCATCTATTGTTGGTATTCTAAATCCAGCTGGACAAACATCTGATACTTCTTCGAAATTATAATACCTGCCCAATTCGGTGCATTTGTCAATGTCATTATCTACACAAATACCTCCATTTCCTGAATAATTCATGTTATTCAACATCCACTCCTTACCGTCTGCCATGACTTTGGTGCAATATTCCGTACCATCCCTAGCATCTATATAATTTCTTGTACATATGTTATAGTCTTTTGATGGGTTGGTAAAATCCCAAAGTAAGAAGCATGCCCCATTACTTGCATCTCTTGCTTTAATGTTTAATATAAAATCGTGGTCATTGCCATTGAGACTTATCGTGTTAATTTGCTTGTATGGATAAGCGCCTATATCTATATCATTGATTGATAAATGGAAACCGTCAGGACTACCATTTGGACTATTTATTCTACATTGAATATTAAGACTACCAGTATTAATGTCTCCTGTCACCTCCATCCTGCTTCCATTGTTAAAAGTAACATCGCAGGGGAATTCATAAATATTTGTGCCATAAGGAAATTCTGTTTCCCATAACTTAAATTCAATAACTGGTTGAATTTTTAATCCATCAGGAATATATTTATTAGAAAAAAGTTTTTCTAATAAAGTTACTTCTGCACCAATAGCTAAAGATGGTTTGTAAACCAAAGTAGAGGCAATCTGTAATTTCCCATCAGTAGTTTGAGTTTTATTTTCTAAATTGATATTGAATAAATCTAGCTTTGCATAAATCTTTCCCTGGTCATACTTTCCATAAGGCGACATTTCCAGATAAAATGGCAAGCCAACTCCTACATCCACATTTCCAAAAGCATTCAATAATGTATTTGTAAAATTAAGATCAGATAGAGAACCGTTTGGATTGGTGTATTCAGTTTCGGAGAATGTTGGACCTGAATAAAAGTCAGGATAAAAGTCCATTATCATCGTAATTGGTTTGTTCTCAACGGAATTTTGAAGTTCAAAACCTCCTTTACTTTCAGCTTTACCCTCTACTACAAAAACAATCCGAGAAGTAATTCGAAGTGGAGGTAGATCAGGTAATTGAATTACGATTACAAATGGTAAATTGACGGGGAACTCATCACTGGCTTTCTCTGCAGAAAAGATACCATTGATTTTTGAGTTGGTAATTAATTTAAAAACGCCATCTCTTACTCCTGCTGTAAGCCTTAATTCGGTTGGGTTATTTTTATCAAATTTTAGATCAAAAATAAGATCACCAGACATACCAAACTCTGGAGTGATTTCGAGCTTATACCCAGCACCAAAATCTAATCCAAACTCACCAACCGCCTGTGTCTCTAATTCAAATGGACCTCTATAAATAGATTTTCCAATTGTTCTATATAATGACTTAATATCAATATAATCAAATGCTTCATCAATAGTAGCGTCCCGAGTCGTTAGTATAATGTTTCCATTTTCCTCTTTTCTATCAAGGATGTATCTTAGAAATCCATAAGGTGCATCAACACTCTCATCTGAATTTAAGACTTTTCCGATAACCATTTCTTCACCTCTAGGCACTTTACTGTCATAAACAACCTCTGTATCAGTGACATAAACCAAATAATGGATCTGCTTTGCATCGTATACCATATTGTTACTTGGAGTTGCATCATTTTTTTCTATGACCATACCTTCTTCAGCTTCTGGAGTGTAATCAGAAGGTTTGATATTTTCTTTAGCACAACCAATAAATAATAGTAAAATGAATAATAATATAGTATGCTTCATACTTATTTGATTTGTTACAAAACTATATGATTGATAGAATGATTTTGTCACTCCAAAGAGGGATATTTGGGTGATGAAGTAAAGATCAAATATTAAAGCAATCTAAGGGCTTACTTAATGGCTAAGTTTAGATTAAGTCTTGAAGCTAAAGAGGAATTAATTCGGATTCATCAATATTTTATATCGCCTTATCGCACCTATTTGTAAATATTTAGCATCTAATATATATAAAATCAATTTTTTACGTTAAATATTTATCTATAACCAAAATCTACTACTTATGAAAAATGTATTTATGACACTAGTTTTATTATTCATAAATTTGGGATCAATGACTGCCCAAATCTATCCTACTATAGAAGATGCTTTTATTTCGGGTGTAAAGCATAATACTGAATTGGAACCAACTATTGGGCCGACCACAATTATGGAATTTGAACAAGAAGTATTTGAATTTGGGCAAATACAAGAAGGAGATATAGTCAAAAACGTTTTCATTTTTAAGAATATAGGAAAAGAGCCATTAATAATTTCTTCGGCAAAAGGAAGTTGTGGTTGTACCGTTCCTGAATACTCTAAGGACCCAATCATGCCTGGAGAATCCGGAATGCTTTTAGCAATTTTTGATAGTAAAGCTAAATCTGGACAAATGAGTAAAAGAATAACTGTCGTTGCTAATACCGATCCAACCCACACTTTTTTAAATATTAAAGGAGAAGTACTTTCAGAGTCCAGCTTATTAAAAAAGTCGAAAACAACAGAAATGAAAGCAAATAAGATTCAATCTTTAGATGCCAATCTTTTTACTGTATTCCCAAATCCGACAGTAAGTACAATAAATGTAAAAATGGAAGAATATATTGGAGCAAAAGGGCAAATTTCAATTGTAAATAATACAGGTCTCACCGTAATCCAAAAACAGATCGAAGAAATCTCTCATGAATCATATGCATTCGACGTCCTAGAACTACCTATAGGAATTTATACTGCTATCATGAAAGTAGGGGATAAGATGAGCATAGCTAAGCAATTTGTGATAAGTAGGTAAAAGGTACGTCTAAAGTAAAACTCCATTACATTCCATATTTGGTATATAGTGCAACAGTGTGTTTCAAATTTCTCAAATCTTTACAAACAACAATTCTTAATATTTTTTAAATCTCTAAAACCTAACCCCATAACTAATATTCCCTCTAAATTCTTTTGAACTACTAGTCAACAATGTTTGGTTGTCAAAATAATACAATCTCAGAAGGAAACTATTGCTTTTATTGATTTTGTAGCTGCCTGAGATGGATGCGTTGAAAAGATTTCCATTGCCTTTGCCATCATATTGGTTTTGAGAAATGAGGGTAGTCAATGAAGTGATGATTTTCTTTTCTAAAAATGATTTGGAAAGTGTAATGCCACCTCCGATTCTACCTTGGCTGAATGTGGAGAAAGTGTATTTGTTATAGAAAAAACTTGGGCTTATCGTAAACTCTTTTGCAGTGAATTCTATCGGAGAAGAAAGGTTAATTCCAAGCCCTTTAAATCCTCGATTGGATGTGGGGGATTCATCTATTTGATAGTTATTAAAGACATTGATATTGAAACTTGAGGATAGCAGTTCGGTAGTGTAATACTTATAATTGGAGTTAAACATAATGGTATTGGTAGTCGTCAATATTTTAATAGTATCATTGATGATTGCTAGTCCAGAGCTATTTTCATGTTGATAGTTGGAATACCTAAACATCATGTTGAGCTCCTTTTTAGGAAGATAAATAGCAGTAGCACTTCCTATTAATCTATTGCTTGTGTAGGCCTTCTGATTGCTCAAGTTATCCTTTTGTATTCCTAAAGAACCTCTTAGCCGTAGTTTTCTTTTGAGCATCCCAATACTGGTATTGATTGTGTAATTTTCAATATCGTTCTGTATGAAGTTTGTCGCCAAAGAATAATAGTAAGGATTGACTCTTTTGTATTTCAGCCCTAAACTAAATTGTCTCCTATTGTACGTGATGCCGGCATCTCCTGCGAAACTGATTCTAGAGGTGGCATTGACTTGGTGGATGTTTTCATACCGTTTGAGTTCGTTTTGGAGATCTTCTGGGATGGTGGCATTGGTGTTGTTTGTGAATATACTTGAGGCAGTATTTAAAGTAAACTGTATGCTCTTAAAAAATCTAAAATTGAGACCTGCTCCAAATACTAAATTGTCTTGTGGGTTTAGAATAGATGTTGGCGAACTTCCAGCCTCATCTTTTACTTTAACAGCAGATAATTCAAATTTATTTCTCTTACCAATCCCTATTTTAGCTCCTTGGATGTTTCTGTCAAAAGTTGGCAATACTAGTGCCCCACTTACCACAGTATCTTGTATACTGAAGAAGTTTCTAAGTTTACCTGTAAAGGCTGTGATATTCCATATTCCAGGGGTCAATTCTATGCCCACTCCATTAAAGGTCCGCCCAGCATACACATAAGGTGAGAAGTTTAATGACCGATACCCTAAATGTAATTTTGCCCATTTGTAATAGGGACTTGCTCCGTATTGTTGGAAAGGTTTTGACAAACTACCCTGCATGTTATTGTAGGAAAAACTAAGTGGTATATTAATAGCGCCCAACTGAACTTGTACGTTTCCATTTGCCATAAATCCAAAAGGTGCATAACGTTGTTGTCCTTCTATTGCATGATAAAAGTTGGTCCCAAATTGTATGCCGCCATGAATATTGTAGTTTTCTTTTTGGCCAAATGCAGCAACATCTTGAGATAAAGTGAAAGTAACCACTAAAATAGATAAAATTCCAATTAAAATATATCTTAATTGCCGCATATTATTCTGATTTTAGAGTGATAGAAATGGTTTCAGAATAGGGTGACTTTATTCCTTCTTTTGTAGTGATGTAAGCTTTGTACTGGTAGGTTTCATTAGGTTTGACGGCCGTGTCGTTTATGGTGAAATTTGAAGTGTCATTAACTGTTTTCCAAGTAAAGAATGGCTTGTCTTTTTGTGCTTTGTATATGGTTATTTTACTCCATTGTTGGGCATTTGTGTTGGTTGATAGCTCTAGTGAAATATCGTTCTCTACCTGTTTAGCAGTAATTTCAACTGACAAATCTTGCTTTGAATAACTGCTCTTTACTTTTACGTTATTCGGCGAATCGGTTTTTAATCCTGCAGCATCGGAAGTAACTAATTTATATTCATAAGAAGTATTACCAACCAAATCAGTGTCGGTGTATTTTGTTGTTTCCTTTGAGTATTGACCAATTAAAATCCATGTTTCCGAGCTGTTCTTTCTCCACAATTCTACGGTTTTTAAATCTGATGTCGGAGGGTTTGCCCATTCAAGTAAAATACCATCTGAAGTTGATTTGTAATTAGTAAAAACAGCTGCTCCTGGAGGGATGGTGTCAGGGCGGATGATGCGAGCCATGTCCGAGAAAAAGGAAATGTTATCTCTTACGTCTACTGCTGTGATTTTATAAAATATGTCCTTAGTTAATGAATTAAGGTTGATGGTATCTAGAAATTGATTATTTTGAATAACTCCATGATTTAAAATACTGAATACACCATTGTATCTGTTACAAAAATAGACATTATACCCTTTAAGATCTGATTCTTTTCCTAATGGCCAAGTCAATGTTATATGACCCAAAGTATCCACTTTTCCCAATAAATTAATAGGTTTAGCTGGAGGAATGGTGTCGTTATAAAATCCATAAAATGGGGTAGTACAAGCCTTATTTTCTGCTGAATCAAGGGCACAGACTTTATAGTAATTACTGATCATATTTGCATAACCTTGATGGATGTATTTTCTGTCAGATTTTGAAATGTTTTGTTGTAAAGGTTTGTATATTCCAGCATAGGTTTGACTATATTCTATATTAAAATGATGAAGGTCTGGATCTAGTTCATATAGCCAAGATAAAGCCATCTTACCACTGATTACTTCAGCATTTTGATTTGTTGGGGTAGGTGGCGGCGTCTTATCTCTAGCCATTAGTTTAATGGATTTGCTGGGTTGAGAAGTATATCCGAAAGCATCCATTCCAGATAATCTATAGTAGTATGGCTGATAATTTGGGATACTATCTATATAGGTAAAATCATCATTTCCTTCCTCTAATTGAATGTCGAATGCATTTATATAAGGGCTTTCTGTGAGGCGTTCAAATTTGTTGCCATCTTTAGATCTTTCTATCCAATAGGCAGTAAAGTAAGCAGAGTGAATTTCTTTGTCCCAAGAAAGGATTACCGAATTTTCTAATTCTTCGTATTTATTGATGAAAGGGGTAATGCTGTAGGTTGCATTTGGATCATATTCTGCTAGATTATTAAGAACTAAATTATCCAAATACAAATGAACATTTATTAAATAGTACTTATTTGGGTCAAAATCTTTGATGACATACCGCATACATTGAGCTTCTGCCGCCAGTGAATCCATGTCGGCCGCTAATAATCCACTAGAAAATCTATTCGTTAATTCATCTTTCCTATCTATCAAAGAAGCTAAATCTTGCCCAGGTTTTTTTAAGCTTTCATATGGTTCATGCATAATATATCCAGCGAGCATGACATAAGGATTTTCTTTAGGAGTATTGACTATATTACTAAATTTTGATTTAGGCCAGACCCTCAAAGTATCACTATACTGCCATGGCGTTCTATCTTTATAAGATTGCCCTTTTGTCCATGACTGGTAAGACACAATTACATAACCATCTTTCATTTTAAGCCATACTTTATCTGTAGTAGGCGCCCACCTAACGATTAGATTTTTTCCCATTGGTTTTACTGCTACCTCAACATCATCCTTGACTGATTGACTATAAGAAGGATTGGATACCAACAAAGTGATGCATAATAATGACAATACGAAAGTACACTTGACCATTTATGTTAAGTATTAATGTAAGCAAATTTAAGTTGTCAATTCTATCTCTTTGTCACTCATAAGAGTGATAATAATAGCCTTTCAAATTACTATTGTGGGTATTGGACAAAATTAATGGTGTTTTTTAGATTATGCTTTTAGATTATAGTATAACTCATTTTTTAAATAATTCCAAAAATTATATATAAATAT
>JBBKVK010000353.1:0-3770 GCA_037968395.1 Saprospiraceae bacterium
GTGTATATACAGATGATTTTGGAAAATATGAAATTGAAGGCACCGTTGGGTCGACTATCATTTTCTCAAGTGTTGGTTATGATACAAAGGAAGCTGTTATCGCTGACGAAAAAGTGATAAATATTAGATTGGAACCTTCAGCAACCTTACTTCAGGAAGCGATGATCATCGGATATGGGACGACAACAAAAAAAGAAGTAACAGGTGCGACTGCAACGATTAAATCACGTGACTTTAATAAAGGTGTATTTACAGATGCTATGGGACTCTTACAAGGAAAAGTTGCAGGTTTAACTATCCTTAATCCTAATGGTGCAGACCCATTAGCTACTTATAAAATTATCCTTCGAGGTACAAATACACTTACTTCTGGCCAAGGACCGTTGATTATTATAGATGGAGTAGCGGGTGGCGATCTTAGAAATATAAATTTTGAAGAAGTTGAATCTTTTGATGTTTTAAAAGATGGTGCAGCAGCAGCAATATACGGTACTCGTGGTACGAATGGGGTAATCATCATAACTACCAAAAGAGCAAGGTCTGGAAAAGCATTGTTAGAGTTTTCTAGTCAAATAACTGCCCAAGTAAACCCACGAAAAGTAGAATCATTAGATGCACAACAATTCAAATATGCAATTGAAAACTACGTACCATCAAGAACTTCTAGTTTGTTGGGTTCTGAAACAGATTGGTTTTCTGAAATAACTAGAAAAATGCCACTTTCTCAGCGATATAGTCTAGCTATTTCTGGAGGAGCTGAACAATTTTCTCACCGTACAACATTTAATTCAGAGCAAAATGAAGGTTTACTAAAGGATAATGATGTAAAGAAATACCTTTTTAAAACAAACATTAAACAGTCAGCATTCAATGAATTACTAAATATTGACTATAACCTAAGTGTTAGATCTAGTTCGTATACACCAGCCAACTACAATTTGTTTTTTCAAGCATTTACACATAACCCAACTCAGCCAGTTTATGATGAAAGTAATGTGGCAGCGGGTGGTTATTCCCAGCGTCAAGCAATTAATTATTACAATCCTGTGGCAAGCTTAAACGAAAGAATCCGTTCAGGTAGCACAGTAGTCATAGCACCAAATGCTACCGCTTCCTTGAAATTATTCGAAGGAGTAACTTGGAATAATTTTATATCCTATGAATTAGGAACTTCTAAAGAATCATCGTATAAAACAAAATATTTCCCAAGTATTATTGGACGAGGTGGTGAAGCTGAACTCAACAACAGTGATGTATTCAATCTCCAATATGAAAGTACCGTTGGGTATAAAAAAATTATAGGAGACCATAGTTTAAATGCAATAGCTGGATATTCCTACCAAGAAAGCGGTGGAACAAGTAGCTATATCGTAAATTCTAATTTTGATACAGACATTTATGGCCCAAATAATATAGGTGCTGGATTTAATCTTCGGGAAGGAAATGCAGAAATAGGAAGCTATAGATATGAAAGTAAACTGATCGCATTTTTTGGTCGTGTGATGTATAATTATAATGATAAATATCTTGCTTCCGTCTCCATGCGACGTGAAGGTTCTTCAAAATTTGGGGATAACAATAAATGGGGAATTTTTCCAGCAGTTAGTTTGGGATGGAGAATCAATCAAGAAAGTTTCATGGAAGATGTTACTTGGGTAGATGAATTGAAGCTGAGAGTTGGTTTTGGAGTGACAGGTAATCAGGATTTCAGCCCTTATCGTTCACAAGTTCTTTTTGGAAGAGCAGGCCGTTTTTACTATAACGGAGAATGGATAAACACTTATCAGCCTGTGACAAATCCTAATCCTAACCTAAGATGGGAGAAAAAGGAAGAAATTAATATAGGAATTGATTTTTCTATTTTCAAACGAAGACTTAGTGGTTCACTGGATCTTTACTCTCGTACCAGTAAAGACTTGTTGTACTCTTATAATGTATCTGTGCCTCCGTATTTATACGATCAATTATTTACAAATGTAGGTGACATCAACAACAAAGGAATCGAACTTTCTCTAAATGGTAGCATCCTAAAAAGAAAGAATTTTGAATGGAGCGGTATACTTACGTACAGTACAAATATCAACAAATTGGTCAAGATTTCTAATGAAGAATTTAAAGAAACATCCTACGATGTCGCTTGGCTTGGTGGCTCAGTACCACTTTTCTCTCAAAAAGTAAGAGAAGGTCAAAGTCTTGGTACTTTCTATGGACCTGTATGGTTGGGAGTAGATGAAAGTGGGTTTGACAGACTTAAAAATGCAAATCCAGTAGGTGCTGTAAATCCAGAAAACTGGGAAGACATCGGTAGCGCTTACCCTATTGCCATGTTAGGAATGACAAATGCATTTACGTATAAAAACTGGGGGTTTAATTTTGCAATGAGATCAAATATTGGTGGAAAAGTGTTAAATATGTACCGCCTTTATAATGAAAACTGGGCAGCAATTGGAACTAAAAACATTATAGCAACTCAATTGGAAAATCCTAATTTCACCGGGATTACTCAATACTCTTCAAAATATTTAGAAAGTGCTACATTTTTGAAATTAGACAATGTATCGTTTTCATACAAAGTACCTGCAAAAATCAAATATGTATCCTCAATGAATCTTTCTTTGTCAGCACAAAATGTATTTATACTAACCAAGTATAAAGGATTAGACCCAGAGGTAAACTTGAGTGGCCTTGAACCTGGAATCGAAAGTTTATCATACTATCCAAGAACAACAAGTGTTGCATTTGGCATCAATGTAATATTTTAAAACAGTTATTAAAAGTTAAGAAATATGAACACATATACAAAAGTAAAATTGGTAACAACGATGGTGATAATTTCATTTTTACCATCCTGCACAAATCTTGACGAGAATGTGTATTCAAGCATACCGATTGATAAATTTTTCCAAAACGAACGAGAAGTATTGATGAATGCTGGTAGAGCGTACACCAAACTTCAAAAATATCCAGAAGAATTTGGACTATGGTCACTTACGGAATTAGCCAGTGACGAAATGGTAGCTCCAGGTAGAGACGATGGGCAAGTTTGGGACAACGGTCGTTGGCACGAATTGCATACCCATGCTTTTACATCTACGAATAAAATAAATAATGTTGCTTGGACCTATGTTTTTGAAGGGATTAGTGCTTGTAATGAAGTATTATACGAAACAGAGTCTTCTCCATTAGTTTTTGAAGGCAAAGAAAAGATAGCAGCGGAAATTAAAATCCTACGAGCTTATTTTTACTATTGTGCTATCGACAACTGGGGGAATGTACCTTTTGCTACCGATTTTACAAGTAAAGAATTGCCTCTACAGAAAGATAGAGCATTTGTCTTCTCTTTTATCATCGATGAAATAAACGACAACATAGAAAAACTGGAAGATGCACCTAATCCTTCAAATTATGGGCGGGTAACTAAGGCAATGGCTTATACACTACTTGCAAAAATGCATCTAAATGCAAATGAATGGATCGGTACCCCAAGTTGGGCTGAAGCGGTTGCAGCTTGTGACAAAGTAATTGAATTAAATACTCTGGAGATAGAAGATGATTTCTTTACCAATTTCAAAGTAAGAAATGAAGTATCGAAGGAAAATATCTTTGTTATACCAATGCACCCAATACATACGAGAGATCGATTTTACTGGCAACAACTGACATTAAACGATGCAAGTCGAGCTACATTTAATTTTGTAGGTCAAATGTGGGATGAATTTATAGTAGAACCAGGATTTTTAGATAAATTCAGCAACAATGATATAAGGAAA
>JBBKVK010000354.1:0-15834 GCA_037968395.1 Saprospiraceae bacterium
ATGTTATTCTAAAATAGTGAAAAAAGTTTTTGGTAAGATTCTTGTTAGATATCTTATAGTAAAAAACATCATTTGTAAAAGTATAAAAATATATGGAGTCAGCTTCAAAAGCACAGATATCACGAACAGCAATAGAACGTATATATATAGCTATGCGTCATCTCTTTATCAGAGGAGGATACAAGCCAATGGGGATGTCTGGAGAAGCAATGATCAATTCGCTATTGGCACTGGAACCTGAAATATATGGATCAATTGGAGATGCAGAAAAAGTAGAATTGAATGGTCTTTTGTACATATTTCAAAGGCTACCAATGGGTATTGAACAATGTCGATATGTAAAATTAATAAGTAGAGAAGGTTACGAAAATTCAAGTTTTACACCTATTGTTCCAGATAAAAGAAGGCGTAACTGTTATAGATTAGATGAGTCACAAATGTTGATCGAGATGACTCGAGGGCGAAGCGATATATACGATGTATTAACTCACCTTACCTTTATGTACATCGAAGCTGAGAAAATCAGAAAGAATAGTTTGGATGCTAGAAACCAGCCTAATAGAGCTTGGAGTATAATTGAAGAAGTAGTCAAAGAAAATGACTCTTCTGAAAAAGTGTCTAGAGACGTATTGCTGACACATTTGAGCGCCATATTAGGCAGAACCTATGCTGAAACTGTAGAGATAGCCAAAAAATTTGAAAAGTCCAAAGGGGTAAATACTTTTGTTAGTATTGTGTATCACCTTGGAAAACTATCCATGGATGAATATTTTGAAAAATTGGATAGAGAGATTACTTTTTCTTCCTCTTTAAGAGATCAAGTAGGCCATCACAATTTTGGCGATATGTGGTCTTCCAAAGTAAAATCATATATTTATAGCCATGGGTGGCAGGATAGACCTATCCATATCATCAGTGCCAATATGCATAGTGTTATGAATTGTCTTTATGGTCAGGCAGCAATACCATCATTTAAAGAAAAATCTTTACTGGCGATTGCTGAAGACCTAAGTAAACCTGAAAATATAGCTTATTCAGAAAGAGTAAAGAAATATGCATTAAAAAGTGGAATGGTAGTCATAAACGACACATATGGCACTAATATACCCGTTCAAATTTTTGATACAGCCACATTAAAACCTAATACCTTAACCCAAGAGCTAAAATTTATAAAACAAGAATCGGATCAACCTATAATTGTAGTCATGGACTATGCTTTTGGAGAGCAAGCATATGAAACTATGGATGAATTACTTAAGCCTTTTGATGTTGACGGTAAAAAAATCACATTTAATATTGCCTCTATAAATATTATGGGGAAAGCAGGCATTCTGGCGGGAAAGAAAGGTGATATAATGATACCAAATGCTCACGTATTTGAAGGCACTGCTGATAACTACCCTTTTGAAAATTCTTTTGATGTCACACCTTTAGATGGGTCAGGGTTAGGCATATACTACGGACCAATGATTACGGTGTTAGGTACTTCGTTGCAAAATCGAGATGTTCTAAGATATTTCTTAAAATCATCTTGGAAGGCTTCTGGGCTAGAAATGGAAGGAGCTCACTATCAAAAAGCTATCCAAGCAGCGTCAAAGATTAGAAACAGTATAAAAACCGATGTTATTATCAGATATGCTTATTACGCTTCAGATAACCCATTAGAAACTGGTAGCACTTTAGCATCAGGTGGGTTAGGTATTGAAGGAGTAAAACCTACTTATCTTATCACATTATCAATGCTAAATGGGATATTTACAAACTAATACGTTCTTCACAATATAATATAAGGGTAGATAGCGCTAAACTGAAAGTATTGATCACAGTTATTATATTACTAAATATTATATAATTAACTTTAAGATCAAACATTAGAATTTAATTCATAAATAACCTTAGATTTGTAACAAATACTTGTAAATCTGTAAGATATAAAGATGAATGTTGATAAAATTCATTAAAAAAAGTACAGAAAATGTTACAAGATGTCAAGAATTTTTAGAAATTTGCACTCCCTTAGAAAATAGGGATATAATAATTAGAGAATCAAAATATTAAAGAGTAATGAGGAAAGCTGATTTAGTTGCTTCCATAGCAGACAAAACTGGAGTACCAAAAGTAGATGTTTTGGTAACATTAGAAACTTTTTTCACAGAAGTTAAAGATACTTTAGCTGGTGGAGAAAATGTTTTCATAAGAGGTTTTGGATCTTATGTTATTAAGAGAAGAGCGAAGAAGATAGGTCGACATATAAAGAAAAACAAGGCTATTGAAATTCCAGAACACTATATCCCTTCATTTAAGCCAGCTAAGGTTTTTGTGGATCAGGTTAAAGAAAATGTAAATTCTTTGCCAAGTGATGCAGTTGATAAGTAATTGAATTTAAAGAAATAAACTATGAATCTAAGTAAAAATCAAATATTGTTAATAATTGCATGTTTGGTTTTATTTGGAATTATTTATTTTGGGTGTGATACAACTCCACCAAAAATTAGAGAGATGGAAAAGTCTATTTCTCAAAATATTGAAACTACTAGTGTTCAAAACATTTTAAATGACGCTCGTAAAAAGATGACTAGAGAGCAAATGGCTGTCATAGACCTTTTAAATGGCGATTTAGAAAGTGCAACAGATTCATCCAAAGTAGAGAAGTTAATTAACTTATCTTCTAAATGGTATGAATTTGGCAACGCAGCAATGTCAGGATATTATGCTCAGCAAATTGCTGAAATAAAGAATGATGAATTGTCTTGGTCGGTAAGTGGTACTACATATACATTGTGTGTAAAGACTACTGAAGATCAAAATGTAAGAGACTTTTGTTCAGGTAGAGCTCTTAAGTCTTTTGAAAATGCATTGTCAATTAATCCTGATAATGTTGAAACTAGAATCAATATGGCATTAGTTAATGTTGAGAATCCACCAAATGGGCAACCAATGACAGGTATCTTACAATTAAGAGACTTAGCAACGGATTACCCTAAGAATACTTCTGTATTAAACCAGCTAGCAAAACTAGCTATAAGGACTAATCAGATAAATAAGGCAATAGAAAGACTGACAATGTCAATCGAACTAGACCCCGACAAAATTGCAACAAATTGTCTCTTGGCTGAGGCTTTATCTCTTGCAGGTAAAGAAGCAGACGGAGCTGTTTATAAAGAAAAATGCTTGCAAAATAGTGGTAAGTAATTATTTAATCACAAAAATCTTTTAATATGCCTTGCGGTAAAAAAAGAAAAAGACATAAGATCTCTACTCATAAGAGAAAAAAGAGACTTAGAAAAAACAGACATAAGAAAAAGAAATAAATATTTCTACCTGATAAGTGTATTTTGCACTTATCAGGTATCTTATACAAATATACCAATCGAGTAAATATATTTTCCGATTACAAGCATTCCTTATAGTGCTTTTAGTAATACAGAAAATCATATCATACCATCCTTACTATACTCTATTAATGGCTTTCTCCAGAAAGCTAACTATCATGTAATACGCCATACTGAATAGCAGTAGGCCTAAAAAATAATTACTGTGGAAAAAGAGTTAATAATAAATTCATCTCCCACAGATGTAGAGATCGCATTGCTGGAAAACGGCAAACTAGTTGAAATCCACAGACAAAAGACAAGCGTAAGCTTCTCAGTGGGAGATATATTTTTGGGAAGGATTAAGAAGACTATGCCTAGTCTTAATGCCGCATTTTTAGATATTGGCCATCGTAAAGATGCATTTTTACATTATACTGATTTAGGGCCCCAAATTAATACGGTTAAAAAATATACTAAAGAAGTACGTTCAAAAAAATACAATAGTCCGACCCTAGAAAATTTTGAAGGGCTTCCAGACAATCCTAAAGATGGTAAGATTGGAGATGTCCTTCCAAAAGAGACGGATGTTTTAGTCCAGATTTTAAAAGAACCTATTTCTACTAAAGGCCCAAGATTAAGTTGCGAGATTACTATCCCTGGCAGATATTTGGTATTAAGCCCTTTCTACGATAACATCTCAATATCTAAAAAGATAGGAAGCACTGAAGAGAGAAAGAGATTAAAAGTGCTTATCGAGAGCATTAAGCCTAAAAATTTTGGAGTAATAGCTAGGACTGCAGCAGAAGGTAAAAAAGTTGCTGACTTGCATTCAGAAATTAGAGAGCTCATGGATAAGTGGGAATCGATGAAAAATGAATTAGTCAAAACCCCTGGTCCAGAAAAGCTTTTGAGTGAGATTGACAAAGCTACATCTATACTTCGTGATGTGCTTAGTGGAGGATTTTCTTCTATCGTAAGCAATGATAAAGATATATATGAAAGTGTAAAGTCTTACTTAAAATCTATAGCACCAGAACAAGTCAAGATTGTCAAACATTATACTGGAAGTAGATCAATATTTGATGCCCATGATGTAACTAGACAGATCAAGGCTTCTTTTGGTAAAACCTCAACCATGTCGAGTGGTGCATATCTAGTTATCGAGCATACAGAAGCAATGCATGTCATAGATGTGAATAGTGGACCAAAAATGGTAAAGAAAGGTCAAGAAGAGACTGCCTTATCAGTTAATCTTGAATCTGCAGAAGAAGTAGCTAGACAATTAAGACTAAGAGATATAGGTGGACTTATCATTATCGATTTTATTGATATGAGAAATAGTGATAATAAGGCCGAACTATATAAGGCGATGAAAGACTATATGGCACAAGACAGAGCCCAACATACCGTCTTGCCATTAAGCAAGTTTGGGTTGATGCAAATTACACGACAAAGAGTAAGGCCTTCTGTTAAAATAGATACACAAGAACAATGTTCAACTTGTGGAGGATCTGGTAAGTCAAAAGCATCTATACTCGTTACTGATGATATAGTTAGGGACTTAGAATTTTTATTAGAAACTAGACCAAAAGGTAAGTTTACTATTAAAGTACATCCATTCGTCAAAGCATATTTAACAAAAGGATTTAAAAGCATTCAAGTAGAATGGTGGTTGAAATATAAAAAGTGGATAAAATTGACTCAAGACAATGATATGTCATTATTTGAGTATAAGTTTTATGATAACCATGGTGATGAGATAAGGTTGGATTAAGTTCATGATCCCTTGACCATAATATGAAGGATAAAAAAAATTATAGGTTTGGTAAAAACCAAAAACTAAAGTCTAGGAAAGTAATTGAAGAATTGTTTACCTCAGATCAAATCTTTTTCTCTTATCCTATTAAATGTATCTTGTTGGCACAGCCTAGCGATAAATATGTGTTGCCGAAAATTGCAACAGTAGTATCTAAAAGAAATTATAAACGAGCCGTAGACAGGAATAAGGTTAAACGATTGTTAAGGGAAGTTTATAGACTAAACTCTTTCGACTTTAAATCAACAATTCCCAAGGACAAACAGTATAATTTAGCTTTTATATATATTGGTAAAACTATAGAGCCCTATATTTCGATTGAAAAAGCAATGAAGATGATATTGAAAAAAATATGTGAATAAAAAGAGAGTTGGATTTACACAATCCAACTCTCTTTTACTTTTCTTAGGGTTCGAATTGAACTTATTTTACTTCAAAAGTGATCTTTACATTTACTCTATATTGGTCTACTTTGCCATTTTTTACAGTCACACTTTGAGATTGAACAAAAGCAGATTGTATATGCTCAACAGATTTTGATGTTCTTTCTACTGCATTTTCTACTGCTTCTTCCCAGCTTTTAGTTGAGCTTGCTAATACTTCAATTACTTTTAATATTGCCATTTTATATTTGGATTTAAAAATTAAATAATGCCAAATATAACTAATCTAGATAGTAATTCCAAAAGAGGTTATTCCAGCAAGGAGTTTACCGCTTGAACCTAAAAAGTAGAGATATTTGGGTATTAATTAAAAAAAATGTTGCAATTTTGATTTTTATATAAATTATACAATATTTAACATGAGGAGAGTCGTAGTTACTGGAATTGGATCATTAACACCAATAGGGAATAATACGAAAGACTATATGGATGCCTTAATGGCAGGAGTGAGTGGTGCCAATCTTATTACGAGATTTGATGCGACATTATTCAAGACTAGATTTGCTTGTGAAATTAAAAACTTTAATGCTGAGGACTTTATTCATAGACGTGAAGTAAGGAGAATGGACCCATTTTGTCATTATGCTATGGCGACTGCAGAAGAAGCGATGCTTCAATCAGGATTAGATCTTGAAAATATGGATCATGATAGAGCAGGTGTAATATGGGGCAGTGGTATTGGAGGATTTGAAACCATAGAAAAAGACATCGAAGAAGCAGCTCATAGAGAAGGTGAACCCAAATACAGTCCGTTTCTAATTCCTAAGTTAATAGCAGATATCGCTGCAGGAATGATTAGTATCAAATACAGTTTTAGAGGTCCAAATTATGCTACTGTGTCAGCATGTGCATCATCTACGCATGCAATAGCTAATGCCTTTGATTATATAAGGTATAATAGAGCAGACATAATGATTACAGGTGGATCTGAAGCTGCTGTTACAAAAGCCGGAATTGGAGGATTTTCATCAATGAAAGCTTTATCAGAAAGAAATGATGATTATGCTACAGCAAGCAGACCTTTTGATATAGATAGAGATGGATTTGTGTTAGGAGAGGGAGCTGGAGCATTGATATTAGAAGAATACGAGCATGCTAAAAAGCGAGGAGCAGTAATCTTAGCAGAAATAGTTGGTGTTGGTATGACAGCTGATGCATACCATATGACGGCTCCACATCCAGACGGTCTTGGAGCTTCTAATGTAATGAAATTAGCTATAAAAGACGCTGGCCTTAATCCTGAAGACATTGATTATATCAATGTGCATGGCACATCTACTCCACTAGGCGACCTAGCTGAGTCTAAAGCAATATTAAGTGTATTTGGCACTCATTCATATGATTTAAATATAAGTAGCACTAAATCTATGACAGGACATTTGTTAGGTGCCGCTGGTGCCATTGAAACAATAGCTTGTATTGCTGCTATAAACAGAGGCCTGATACCGCCTACAATAAATCATTTCAATGACGACCCTGAGTTTGATAAAAAGCTAAACTTTACTTTTAATACAGCACAAGAGCGACCAGTTAAAGCAGCATTAAGTAATACTTTTGGGTTTGGCGGACACAACGCCTCTGTAGTGGTTAAAAGCTTCGATTGATTTGAGACCAGTTAGGCAAATTTACAACTACTATTTTTCTAGTGAAAAAGAATTAGCTAGAAAATTAAAACCTATTTTAGGTTTCACCCCTGCCTATATGCCTTTATTTAAAAGAGCATTCCACCACAAATCAATGAACTCCAATGCTACCAATGGATATAAAACCAGTAATGAAAGATTGGAGTACCTAGGTGATTCAATTCTCTCATCTATAGTTGCAGAATATTTATTTCAAAAATATCCAACAAAAGATGAAGGTTTCCTCACTAAAATGAGGTCAAAAATTGTAAAAAGAAAAACCCTAAATGAGATTGGTGAAAAGATGGGCCTAGATATGGTATTATCAGATTACTCTAATGGTAAGCTAAGCATATCTATGCTTGGAAATGCTCTTGAAGCCATTATCGGGGCTATTTACATAGAGTTTGGCTATACCAGAACCAAAAAATATGTTGTCAAAAATATCTTGATGAAATATCTTGATATAGAACACCTTGAACAAGTAGATGATAATCATAAGAGTATTTTACTAGAATGGTGTCAAAAATATAACAAAGAAGTAAACTTTAAGTTGGTTTCTAGGTTCAAACAGAATAAAAGAGACTTCTTTACTGTAGCCGTATCGTTAGATGGTGAAGACATTGCAACAGCGCAAGATTTTAATAAAAAATCTGCAGAACAGACAGCCTCTAGACTTGCCATTAAAATACTAGATATCGCTTAAAATTACTAAATGGATTCATTGACACAAATAGTGCTCGGCGCAGCTGTTGCAGAGGTGTGCTTGGGCAAAAAGCTAGGCAATAAAGCCATGGTTTGGGGAGCGATTGCTGGGACCATTCCAGATTTGGATATCTTAGGCAATTTGGTTTTGAATAAATTAGATGGTTTAGCATTTCACAGAGGTATTTCTCATTCCATATTTTTTGCTGTTACTTTTTCATTTATAATCGCATATCTAGCAAAGTGGTTCTATGACAAAGGATATTATCGAAATAAAATCCTCAGGAATCTAGGGGCTATATTCTCCACTCTATTTGTTGGGTTATTGGCTTCTATTACAGGCTTGATTGGATATGTTGCTGGGGGGAATATGGGACTTAGCATACTAGGACTACCAGCTATATTTATAGGAATGTATTTTATTTACCGGACATGGAAGACTAAAGGAATCAATTTAGATATTGATCCAAAAATAAGCTACATACAATGGTATAACTTTTTCTTTTGGGCCATAATTACACATCCTATATTGGATTGTTTTACAGTATATGGGACACAGCTTTTCCAACCATTTAGCGATTATCGGGTGTCATGGGATAATATCTCTGTAGCTGACCCTGTATTTACTATGGTGTTTGGAATGTGCCTATTAGGGGCTTCATTTTACCATAGATCGGATAAAAAAAGAAGATATTGGAATTACCTTGGAATAGGACTTTCGTCATTATATATGATGTGGACTTTTAGCAATAAAGCCAAGGTTGATACAATACTTGAGCAATCTTTAGAAAAGCAAGAAATACCCTTTTCAAGGTATATGACCTCACCGACCATACTTAATAATATTTTATGGAATGGAACCGTTGAGTCAGATACTTCTTTTTGGTTGGGACAATACAGTTTGTGGGATAAAGAGCCGATATTTAAATTAAAAGAAGTAAATAAAAATTACAATCTTTTGAAGTATGATCTTGAAGAAGATAAGACTTTGAAAGTATTAAAGTGGTTTAGCAAAGACTATTGTGCCGTAATAGCTAGAAATGACGGAAAACTGCAAATCAACGATCTTAGATATGGTCAATTTGATATGAATGGCGGCAATAACTCAAACAACTACATATTTAGATTTGTTCTAGAAGACTCCTCCTCAGGATATCATTTGAGTGAGGCTGATGGAGGTCCTCCTCCAGGATCAGAAAAGGAAATGTTTCCGAAACTTTGGAAAAGAATAATGGGAGAATAAATGATAACAGACTAATTTTTTAAATAGAATTATTGCCACTCATGAATCAATTTCTACCATTCAATTGAATATTCTACCATTCATGGGTTGACCGTAGTATTCTTATAATATAAAATTACTTATCATTACCTTTGTGTAATGAATAGAAACAAGGCCATTCAATAGCTATGAACCCTTTTGGTATGAAACCCTCTGAACATCCAATTTAGAATTTGAAAAAAGAGCCCGAACGCTATTTTTCAAATTCTTACCCACCATTAAACAACAAAAGTCGTTTCAAATCTCGTACTTAATAGATAAACAGAATGTTTTAATGCCAAAATAGTTTGAATGCCTAAATTTGGTTAATCCCGCTTTATGCATTAGAACTTTGTAATGAGGGTTGAAAAACCAACCTGCCTGCTGGACAGGCAGGAAAAATAAGCACTTTTACTGACTGAATCATAACCTGTGACGCTCTGCGTTAGTCACCACTATGGCTGCAAGTCAAGTGATCAACTTCGTGAAGGAAGAAAAGTGAGTAACACGACTTATTTTGAAGGTGTTTCAGTCCGCAATACCTGCCCGCCGCACAAAACTTTGGCAGGCGGGGATTTTCTAACGCATAATGTGGGTTAATTATGACCGATCAACCAAATGTGCCAACTCTAAACGAAAAAACAAGAGATAGAATACCATAATAACCGAGGTAAAATCGATTAACAATGAAAGTTGTTTCAAGGCTGAGAACTGACAAATTATTAAAATGAGACTCCTACAGATATTGTTATACCTCTACCAGATGCCACAAGTCCAGAGCTATATGGTCTGTATTGCCTATCAAAGATGTTTTCTAATTTTAAATTTATATTAATATTGGATCTCAATTGGTATGTTGAGACAGCGTTAATAGTAAACCATGATGGCGAAAAAGGGTTGCCTTTTTCATCCTCAGCATATAGATAATCTTTTTCTATCTCTGTAATCGGCATTTCTTCAAAAGAGTAACTTGCAGAAAAGTAGCTGTTGACTTCAAAATAAAAATTGTCTAATTTTTTACTAAGTCTAATCAATCCATAAGTTGGAGATGCATGTCGCGTAGGACTAATAGTCCCATCGTCTAGTTCTTCGTCACCTCTTTGAATATTTATTCTTGTATAAAATTTAAATTGTTTTGGAAACTGTACCTCGATGCCTGTTTGGATACCCATTACATCTATCTGAGCAGCATTTATAGTAGATTGAACCCTGCTTAATTCTCCATCATATATAATACTATCTTGACCATTAAAAGTGAAATTTCTTCTCACCATCCCATCCAAAAGAATGGTATAGTACCCAGTTAAGTCTAATCTAATCTTACTAAACAGTGTTTTTGTGATTGATCCTTCAATGTTGTAAGCATTTTCTGGTGTGAGGTTTGGATTTGGGACTATGACACTGCCTGGAACAGAATCGAATATTTTACCTAAATCATCGACATTTGGTGACCTAAATCCAGTACTGCTGTTAAGAGCAAAATACCAAGTATCATTTGGTCTATAAGCTAAACCAAGGCTTGCTGAGACTCCTAAATTTTTATCTAAACCTGCAGTTTCAAAAGGTAGCGGGAATAATTTTGTGTTAAATCTCGATTCCAAATCAAAGTAATTTAGTCTAGCACCAAAATCTAATAATAATTTATCATTTATTTTATGTGAATAATTGGCAAAACCAGCCAATGAATACCAATCACTATTAGGATATCTTGATACAGCATCTGTTACCTTATTATTGCTGATGTTTGTCGTTTTACCTGTTGATTCTACCTTATTATAGACTCCCTCTAACCCATAACTAAGTTGGGTTTTTCCACTTAAAGCTTTTAAAAAATCAAAATTGAGAGATAGTGCATCTACAGATTCTACCCTAGTGTTTAAATTGTTATTACTAAAATCTCTATCGTGTCTGCTTTCTCCAAATTTTTGATAGGCTAATCGAGCCATAGTTTTATCAAATAACCTACTGGTAGAATTGTGAAAAATTTGAAGGTTTGCCATTGCCCATTCTTGGGGTCCATAATACCATTCTGCACTTCTTGGCATACCATTTTCAGTCCTAATAAGTCGATCGTATCTTCCATAATCTGAAGTCGTAGAATAATGCAGACCTAGTTGAACATCCCAATTCTTGTTAGGTATGTATCTGATTTTTTGCATTAAATTGTATTGGTCAAAACCAGTATTCTTTTGAATTAGTGGGTTAGGGTTACTAATTGCTACATCTTCATTATCAATCCGTTGGGAATATATAGTATTTAAGTAGCTTTCGAATCCATTTTTACTACCCATCCTTAGATCTCCATAATGATTATAAGTAAGTGATGTTAGTGCCGATAATTTTTGATTTCCATAAGCTATATCGCCATGAGTAGTCACCTCATTATTAGGAGAAGAATATCTTAAAAGCCCACTACCGTAATATTTATTAGACTCTAATTTTGGAATTTTTGTTTCAAAAGTCATCACTCCACCGATTGCATCACTACCATAAGCAACAGATCCTGGACCAAAAATGATTTCACTTTTATCAAGGCTTAGAGGGTCAATAGAAATAACATTTTGAAGATTACCACTTCTAAAAATAGCAGTATTCATTCTTACTCCGTCTACTGAATAGAGTAATCTATTGGCTGAAAAACCTCTTATCATTGGACTTCCACCTCCTTGTTGGCTTTTTTGGATGAAGACCTCCCCAGAGTTACCCAACATATCAGCAGCGGTTTGTGGGTTTTGAAGTGCTATATCTTTTGAAGTTATTCTCGAAATTTTTGATGGATCTTTTCCAGTGGTCTGATTCCATCTTGAGGTAGAGACTTCTATAGGTTCGATAACAAAAGATTGTTGGATCAAAGAGATATTGTAATTTTCACTTCTTAGGTTCGCCCATGTTTCCTCCCTTTTTGTATAACCAATGATGTAAAATATTACGATTTTAGAACTATCAAACATTGATATATTAGCTATACCATTAATGTCTGTGATGGCATATATATCATTAGATTGCTGTGTTACTGTAACAAAGCCAATAGGTTCATCTGTGTCAGAATCAAATACAGTTATTGTCTGGCCTACCAACGAATTGGAACAGATAAATAATACAAAAAAAGTAAAAATACATGAAAAAAATACCTTCAAAAGTGTCAAATTTTGTTGCAAAATTAATAAATATATTCACCTAGATTTTATAGATGATCATTAATCGATTAGAATAGTAATAAATCCATTTTTGGAAAGAGATTATTATAGTTACGAAGTATTCTATACTTGTTAGATGAAGTTAGTACCTTTGGTTCCATTACAAAACTATAATATGAAGGCGGTAAATAAATTTAATCAGTTAGTTCTCAATAAGTACAATCTGTACAATGGTCTTTTCATGAGTTTGCCTTATGAAAAGATAGAAAACATAGGAATGTTAATTCCTATACTAGAAAGCCTAAGTAAAAAAGGCTATCAGGAAGGTAAAACGCCAACTGAAATTATCAATGAATTTTTTACTCGATTTACAGAGATGAAAACGGATGAGGAAAAGAATAATTTTCTATTCAGAATCATTCAATATGTAGAAAGACAGGTTGTCTTATTTGATAGTGTGGAAGATGCCTCTTTTAACAACCTAAAGAGTGAATCTGCTAAAGAAGGCTTATTTGGTATAATGAGAATTAGTAAATCTAGAGGCAAAGAAGATTTAATGAGAGAAATTCTTAATAAGTTTGCCGTCAGAATAGTCTTTACAGCTCACCCAACTCAATTTTATCCACCGTCAGTACAGACTATATTACATGACTTAAAGAATGCTATTGAGATTGACAATCTAACTGAAATAGATTTGTTACTACAGCAATTGGGGCAAACCCCATTCATTAATAAAGACAAACCAACTCCCTTAGAAGAGGCAAAAAGTATTATATACTATCTTAGGAATGTATATTATCAAGCGATGGGAGAGATGGTGTCAGATATCCAAGAAAAATACTTTGACGGTAAAGATTTTAATAATTTTGACATCTTGCAATTGGGATTTTGGCCTGGGGGAGATAGAGACGGCAACCCTTTTGTGACCTATGATATTACTAAAAACGTAGCGATAGAGTTGAGGACTACACTCATGAAATGTTATTATAATGAATTGAAAACATTGAGGAGAAAGCTGACTTTTAGAGATGTAGAACCAATTCTACAAGAGCTTAGTGATAGTTTATATTCCATTATGTTTACGGGTAAAAGGTATTTAAAGTATGAAGAGATACTACAACCATTATTGGATGCAAGAAAAATTGTAGAAGATAAGTATCACGGTCTTTTTATTGAAAGTATAGATGCTTTAATTACAAGAGTTAAGATCTTTAAAACCCATTTTGCAACCATCGATGTACGACAGGATGGTCCTAAACACCAAGAGATCATAGAAGATATATTTAATCAATATGGTCTATTGTCGAAGTATAATACAGCTAGCAAAGCTGAAAAAATAGAACTTCTAACCAATCCAGGAGTAGTTGTGGATGCTGACAAATTTGAAGATCTTACAAAAGAGACAATCTTAAATGTCACTCAAATCAGGGAGATACAAGAAAGTAATGGAGAGCAGGGCTTAAATAGATACATCATCAGTAATGCCGAAGATATTTATGATGTACTCAATGTATATTGCTTGTTTAGGTTATGCGGTTATGATCATGATGCAATAATTGTAGACATCGTACCCTTATTTGAAACGATGAAGGGTATGAATGGGTCTGAAGCAACGATGTCAGACCTATATACTATGCCAGTATATCAGAAACATTTAGCGAGAAGAGGAAGAAAGCAAAGTATTATGTTGGGCTTTAGCGATGGGACGAAAGATGGAGGATATTTAAAAGCAAACTGGGAGATTTTTAGGACAAAAGAAACCTTATCAAAGGTGTCTGATGCCAATGACATTGAAGTAGTATTTTTTGATGGTCGTGGAGGTCCGCCTGCTAGAGGAGGAGGAAAGTCTCACCGTTTTTATGCATCACAAGGTAAAAACATAGCGAACCATGAAATACAATTGACCATACAAGGGCAAACGATCACCAGTATGTATGGAAACGTTGATCAATTTAAATACAATTGTGAACAGCTGTTAAAAGCAGGGGTAATCAATCATATATTTGATTTAGAAAATACCCATTTTAGTAGTGATCAACGATCGTTAATGGACGAATTAGCTAAAATTAGTTATAGTCAATATGGAGACCTCAAAAGTCACCCACAGTTTATGTCTTACTTAGAAGAAATCAGTACGTTGAAGTACTACGGTAAGGCAAATATTGGGAGTAGACCAGGCAAAAGAGGTAATAAGGCAAAGTTAGAGTTTTCAGACCTAAGAGCTATATCTTTCGTGGGCTCATGGAGTCAATTGAAACAAAATGTTCCTGGATATTATGGGATTGGTACCGCTATTAATACTTTGAAATCTCAAGGCAGAATGCAGGAAGTAATTGAATTATTTAATAAGTCAGCCTTCTTCAAAACCTTAATGCTTAACAGTATGATGTCGATAGAAAAGAGTTATTTTCCACTGACTAAATACATTAAAGAAAACCCTGTTTACAAGGACTTTTGGGACATCTTGCACAACGAATATGAATTGTCAAAAGCAATGTTGTTAGAGTTAAGTGGCTACAAGGAATTGATGGAAGAAGAACTTCAGTCTAAAGCCTCTATTGCCATAAGAGAAAAAATAGTGATGCCTTTATTGACAATTCAACAATATGCCCTCCAACAAATAGCAAAAGGGGCAGAGAATAAGGAGAGTTATGAAATGATGGTGACTCGATCTTTGTTTGGTAATATTAATGCTAGTCGGAACTCGGCATAGATTTTTATGTGATTATCTTCATTATAAAATTAATATCAAAAAAACTGCGTTAATTAATAAATCACCCATTAATGCTTAGATTTTGTCTTCTATACTTTCAAATCTTTATATGCTTCTTTGCATGTGCTCAAAATGGGGAAGATTTGATACCTTATAAAAAGGGAAAGCTATGGGGTTTCTGTGATTCAGACAAGAATGTAATCATCGAGCCAATATTTAGTGATGTTGATTGCTTTAGTAATGGAATAGCTCAGGTCGATTCGAACGGAAAATCAGGACTAATAGATAGTAAAGGGAATTTCATTTTGGATACATTATATACAAATCTTTCAACAATGTATTGCTTAAATGGAATAATTACAGCTTTGGCAAAACCTGGGGTAAATTTTAATAGATATGAAAAAAACAATGCTTACTCCCAAATTGTGTTGATAAAGGTAGATACTAATTCTTTAGGAGAGATAGTAAAAAAGAATAAAAGTATGCTTTATGATAATTTCGGGCATAAAATGCATGAAGGCTATCTTGATAATTTCTATTTAAATAAAAGCTTAGCGTATAGTATTGGTAATTTTGAGAAAAATTGGATTTTGGTCGATAGTTTAGGTTTTCATAAACTAGGAGTATTTGACACTTTAGAGTATGCTTCGTGTGAAAATTTGCATACACTATTAAATGGGAAACATGGATTAATCAAAACAAATGGTGAGACTATTGTTGATAATTACGACCAAAAAATAGAGATTGAGGAGCTTATATCATTTAGTGATAAGAATAGTAATAAATATACACTAAAGTATGCTAAAATTAGAGAGATACAATG
>JBBKVK010000355.1:0-2687 GCA_037968395.1 Saprospiraceae bacterium
TCAATGTTGGGAGCTTCGAGATTGGTTTTGATGGGTTACTTTGGTTAAGAAGGTTTGTTTGGCTTGGGTAATGTGTGGTTGACAAACGCCATTACGCGGCATCTTGAATCTATTGCTGACGAGTATTATTTGTATAAAGAGGTTCTAGTATCATATCAGCATCTAATAAGCAAATAGCTTAAGAGCTAAACAACTCAATAGCTATTTAATTTCCCAAACGCCATTACGCTGCTTCTTGAATCTATTGCTGACGAGTATTATCGATCTATATTGAGCTTGAAACTAATCGAATTTATTCTCTGGACTATTTTGGTTTTTTACAGGTTTACTAATAGGGATTTTAAGTTGAATTTATCCGCCGTAGTAGGACTTGTCCATCGAAGGAGGAAACTTATAATAGCTTGTTGGATCGGCGATTTGCGTAGACTTAGGACAGCTGGTAAAGCTGACAAAGCGGATTCATTTAAAGACCCTGCTATGCACAAGGACTTAGCGAACTTGAAAAAATGGAAGCAAATGATAAGTCACATATTCTTCATGTCCTCGATGGCTTTATTAAATCTGTGAAGCTTAAGAATATCGCTGCTTTGTAAAAAGCTCCCCTCTGAGGTCAGAGAGAAGCTTTATTTCTTTTTATTACAGCTTACTAAAAAATGATGCGGAAATATCATTTACTGAACCAAAATTTATTGTTGTTTCAGCATACATACTTTATGCATTATCTTCCCTGGTACTGGAGGCCTTCTATTTTTATGTTGGCCCTAATGCATCTCTTGTGATGCTATTTACCAGACAGATTTTCTATTTATTATTTAATTTAATGGTTGCTTTTTCCTTCTACATCCATTATACCAATTCTAAAAATAAAGATCATGGGTGAAATTTTTCAAATAATAATTTTAGTAAGTGTGATCTTATTCATCTTCGGTGTATTTCTAATATGGTTTCTACTATATCATAGTAGGCGGATGGCTGAAAACAAATACAAGTTGAAGCAACAAGAACTGGAGCAGAGTGAGCAATTTTTGAAAGATTCAATAGAGATACAGGAGTCTGAACGCTCAAGAATAGGTGCGGATATACATGACGATATAGGCCCTTTACTTTCAGCCATAAAAATGAAAGTGTATAAATTTGATCAAAATGATACTATCCCCTATGAAGATAAAGCTCAACTGAAAGAATTGATAGAATCGACTATAAAAAGCGTTAGAAAAACCTCTACCAATCTGTACCCAAATACTTTGGAAGAAATGGGTCTTATTAATGCGATAGAAGAACTTGGAAACAGAATAGAAAACGATGCAGATATTGTTGTAAAAGTGGTATTAGACAAAAAATTTAAACGTCTTGATATGGTCACTCAACTGGGACTGTATCGAATAACACAAGAATTTATCAATAACTCTCTCAAATATAGCCAATGTGGTATGATCACGATATTTGGGACAGTAGATAAAGAAAGCCATTTGACTTGGATCTTAGAAGACAATGGAATTGGGTTTGATATGGATGACATAGCAAGTAAAGGGCTTGGACTCAAAAACATGAAAATGAGATCAAAATTAATTAACTTTGAATTTAATCTTAAGAGTTCAAAGAACACAGGAACTACTTTGGAATTAAAAAAATGATAAATGAGTACACTGAATCTCCTATAACATGAATAGAATCCAAATAGGCATAATTGATGATCACACATTATTTAGGGCAGGGATTACCCAAATAATAAATGAAAGTGCAAAATATAATACTGCAATATCAGTAGACACTCCATCCAAGCTTTTTACCCAACTTAAATCGTGCAATATCAGTCTACTCCTACTTGATATCAAATTAAAAGAAGGCAGCGGGCAAGAGGTGCTCATACAGCTTAAAGAACAATACCCTCTAATAAAAATAGTTATCTTAACTATGCATAATCAAGAATCATATATACACTCTTTGATTAAGTTAGGGGCAGATGGCTATTTATTAAAAGATATTACCCCAAATGAACTTATAACGACCCTTGACAATGTGTTGTCTTATGGACAATACTACAACCCAGAAACGACCAATATTATCGTGAGAAATATTCAAACTTCGGAACGACTAAAGACAATTGGAGTTAATTTTAGTTCCTCAGAACTGGATATTCTAAGATTTATAAGCGAAGGGCTCAACACAGAAGAGATTGCAAAAAAAATGCACAAGGGAAAACGAACTATAGAAGGATACCGGCAAGCCATGCTGAAGGAAACAGATTGTAAAAATACAGCTGCCTTGATATCTTGGGGGTATGAAAATAAGTTGCTGGGATAAAACAAAAGACAGCAAGTATTAATAACCGTTCGCAGTAAATTAATCAGTTTTGATTAAAGCAATAACTATCAATAAAATGGTTCATTTACATTTAATATTTTGAATAAAATAAATAACTCATCACTAAACACAATAGACAGTATCCTGGAGTATTTAAAATAGCTATGCTGTTAAGAAACACGAATTATTTTGCTACATTAAATGACTATTTAAGGTCGAATAATATATGTTTTAAGTACTAAACTTAACATAGCTCATTTGATAAGTTCTAAAGGATGGTTTAGGTCAAGATGGAATAGTTTGGTGGATCGAAGTTTTCAAATTTCAAAAATGTGCTGGCATAATTTGAAGTATAAAAACAAGTAACCATGATACTTTCATAG
>JBBKVK010000356.1:0-2776 GCA_037968395.1 Saprospiraceae bacterium
CGCTCAGGTGATATTCCAGGTCGGATGGCAACCAGAATGGGTTATTGGGCTGAAGGCATGCCTACTGATAAATCAAACGGTATCCAGGCATTGTATATAGATAAAGATTTTTCAGAAGTGTATGGATTAAAGGTTCTGGCAGGCAGATCCATAAATAATGAGATTCAATCAGATTTGGAAAGTGGTTATTTATTAAATGATTTATTAACACATTGCCTTGGTGATCATAGTAATAGAAAGATTATCTTCGTAGGTGATCCAGCACAGTTGCCTCCAGTAAAAATGGCTTTTTCGCCTGTTTTTGATATTGATTTCATCAATGGATATAATATAAAAAGTTTTGAATTAACTGAAGTTTTCCGTCAAGAAAAGGACAGTGGTATATTGGACAATTCTATCATGCTTCGAGATTGTATTTTTGACAGAAGAAATGATATGAGAATCGATTTTACTGCGGATGATGTAAAGGAAATAAATAGAAAAGAACTTAATGGTAAGTATATTGAAATAGCTAAGAATTCAACTTTGGCTGAAACCATTATTCTGTGTAACAGTAACAGGCAAGCCTATGCACATGTACAAAACATACGATGTCTGCGATATACTACAGAAGACCTTGAATTAATACCTCAAAAAAAAGATTTGCTACTTATCACAAGAAATAACTACAACGGAAGTGTGGTTTTATACAATGGTATGTTTGTGACCATAACTCATATTGGTGATATTGTGAGAAAAGAAACAATTTTGTTTAAAAAGCGACAAGGCATCATTGGTTCGGAACAGTTACAATGGAGAAGTGTAACAATTAGTGGGAAAGACATAAATGGTGAGTTTGAAGTTGAGAAATTGCTTTTAGAAAACCTTTTATTGTCACCTGAAAGAGCACTTACTAATGATCAAACTATAGCTTTGTATGTAGATTTTAAAAACAGGATGCAATCTCAAAAGATCCGAGTTGGTACAGAAGAGTATAAGAACAATTTATTGTGTGATGAATACTTTAATGCTATCCAAGCTAAATATGGATATGCGATTACAGTACACAAATCACAGGGGGGCGAATGGAATAGCGCTATTGTGGATATTTCCACTTTTATGAACAATAGATCAAAGACTTTTCAAAGATGGTTATACACTGCTATTACCAGGGCAAAGAGTAATCTTTATTGTATTGACCCTTCGGCATACTCACCAATAAGTGCTATGGAGTTAACAACAATAAACATAATCACAAAGCCGGTAGAGAAAGCCTATTATTACCCTACTGTTGATAGTATACCATATAGCTTTTTGTCTTACCAAGAAGCAAGAATTATTAAAATATGCGAGGCAAACAATGTAGTTGTTACATTTACAGATACCCAAAATTTGAGAATTTTTAATTTCATGAAAGGTAATGAGATAATAAGGTGCCAATATTGGTATGGTAATATTTTCTTCAAAACAAGGAAATGGGCCTTAGAAAATGAGTTTCAACAATTGTGTAATTCCTATTTGGATATAAGTATTATTCCTGATTTTGTGCCTTTCGAGCCTTTATTTGATTTTCAAAGAACATTGTATGAGTACATTTTTGAGCTAACCTCTGAGAATAATATAATAATTTCAAATATAATTACTGAGAAATACAATGATACATATTATCTAATAACGAAAAGTGGGTTGTGTGAACTTAAATTTCATTACAGAGATAAAGGCTATTATACATCTATAGTTGCTCGTGCTGAAGACCAAAAAGATCCAGAAATTTTATATCTTTTCTCTCAATTAGCAATAAACATATAAGTGTGAAATTAGATTACACACATTAGCGGCTATTACTTCTTTTCTTTGCACAATAAATAATAAAGAAATGAGTCAACAAGTTAAAATGTTAAGGCAGTCAGGTAGGGTAGAAGAAGCTTACACTCTTGTCATGAATTTGTTGAACAATACAGACCCTTCAGATTTTTCTTACATCTGGATTCAAAGAGAGTGTTCTTGGGTGTTTTATTCGCAGTTAAGAAATCTTGATTTCGCTGATGATGTAGAGTTAGTTTATTTTAAACTTAATGAAATAATAAAGTTAGGTTTAGGTTCATCAGAAAGTATGTTCTGGGACAACCTTACAAAACTTATATCATTTAGGATTGATTTATATGAAAATAATTCAACAGGTTATATTTCATTGCTAAATAATTTGCCGTTAGAACAAATGAAAAGGTCTGATAACTATTCCTGGATTATTAGAAAATCCCATAGTTTATTTAAGGCTGATACTAATTACTGTGAAGTAATTGACTTATTAGGTTTTGAATCATTTAATGAGAAAGATTTTGAAAAATTTGTATCCGATACTGGTAAAACGATAATGTCATTAGTAGAACAAATTATTTGTGCATATTCGAAAAGCTTAACTGAAGGTTCTTTTGACGTAAATAACCCACATATTGCTCTAATTAATAAAGAGAAAGTGTTAGCTTGGCTTCCAAAATTGGATCAATTGTCAGAAGGTAGAAAAATGAGTTTCCCCGATTATTGCAAAGCTAAACTATTGGTTGCTATTGATTTAAAAGAAGAGGCAAAGATTGAGCTACTTAAGTTTATTAAAATGAACTTAAAATGTTTTTGGGCTTGGGACATGCTTTCCGATTTAGAAGAAGATCAAAATATGAAAGCGAGTATACTTGCTAAAGCCTTGACTTGCTCAGTAAAAGAGGAGTTTAGTTGTAAAATTAGACTAAAACTGGCAAATTATTTCTGTTCTATTTCGGACTGGGTAAATGTTAAATAT
>JBBKVK010000357.1:0-70980 GCA_037968395.1 Saprospiraceae bacterium
ATTAAATAAAGGGGAACAAATTCAAATTGAATTTGTTCCCCTTTATTTAATTATTTTATCTTTCTACCTTCTAGTTAATAAAAGGGTCGCTAAATTTAGTATTTTTTAATAACCCATCATCATTTAGAGTGTAAAAGAAAGCTATTAAGTCATCTTTATCCTGTTGAGTAAAATTCATTTTCATCGCTCCTCCATTTGTTTTTAATAAAGGATCAAGGTTTGAGTGATTCTGAATTCCTGTACTGTAATGCTCAATCACGTCTTTTAGTGTAGAAATGCTACCGTCATGCATATATGGTGCAGTCATTGTAATATTTCTTAAAGTTGGTACTTTAAATACGCCTTTGTCAAAAGTGTTACCAGTTTGGTCGCTAATACCATTATCGGTATAATTCATTTCTAAACCATTATTTGCTTTGATTTTAGAAGGAGCACCAAACGTAGAACTATGGCAAGATGCGCATTTATTAACATATATATTCTTACCTCTGTTTTCAGATTCTGTGTATGATGCAAAAGCATAATTTTCAAGATTATTTAAATTACCCTTACTTTTAAAATGATCTGTAAGAGCGGCATCAAATTTACTTTCAAATGATCCTAAAGCATTTACGAACTCCGATATTGATCTTAAAACATTTGTCTCATTGATCTCTCCAAAAAATTCTTTATTAAATAGTGGTTTGTAATACTCTAAATCATTTACTCTATCTACTACTTCATGCATTTTCATATCCATTTCTAAAGGATTGCCTAGAGTTTGTGAAGATTGATCACTTACTGTAAATGCTCTATTATCCCAAAAGAAAGGAATACCTCCAAAAGAAGGATTGCCATAGTATTCGTTAAAGTTAAATGTAGATCCTAATGCTAAAGAATTTCTAGCTGTAGATCTATTTTGAACGCCTTTACTTAAAGCTAAATCATCTGAGAATGCTATTTCTTGTTTGTGACAAGAAGCACATGATATCGTTCTATCCGATGATAAGTTTACATCATAAAATAATACTCTACCTAAAGTAGCCATACCATTATCAAATTGTCGACCACCAAATCCTCTTGTATAATACTCAGGAAAATTTAGTGTGTAGTCCTCTGGATATGCAGGAATGTCAATATATTTAGACATTAATTCATGATCCCCTTCATCGTAGTAGTGAAATTTTACTTCTGCTCCTTCCTTAACACAAGAGTTAAGTAAAATAGCAAAAAACAAAAATCCTAAAATTTTAATTTTCATAGTAATTGTTTTTTTTAATAAGACGGACATAATAAGGGTCCGGGTTGGGTAATAGATTAAAATAAATATTAAATAGCCTAAAAAAGCTAAATCAGAACTAAAAATACTCAATAATTTTAACACAAACACGAAAATATTAAATTTTAACATTTCAGAAAATATGACCATGATCATATATTTTGTTAAAATTGTGTTTTATAAGTTGTCTCTTTTGAAGTTTAATAACTTCATATTAACAAATTTATCATATCAAATTCCTACATTTGCCAGATACTTCTATTTTTTTAATCAAAGAGAAAAATTACATGTTATCATTTAAGAAAACTGTTAATATCACTGGTTTAATAGTATTGGCTATTACGTCCGTTGTCTACTTTATGTCAGTGGAAAGAACTGGAAGTTTGTGGGATTGTGGTGAGTTTATACTTGGAGCCTACAAATTACAAGTTGTTCACCCTCCTGGAGCAGGTCTCTTCATATTAGTAGGAAGATTATTTACATGGGTAGCAGACATTGTGAGCGATAAGCCTAGTGATATTGCATTTGCTGTAAACTTAATGTCAGGGTTATGTTCTGCCTTAGCTGCAATGTTCATAGCCTGGGTAACAATGATCTTAGGAAAAATAGCTTTAGTAGGATCAGCAGGCGAAACAAGTGACAGTGAAAACGTAGCACTTTCTTTTGCAGGGCTTGCAGCAGGATTAGCAACAGCATTTTCTACTTCTATTTGGTTTAGCGCTGTAGAGGGTGAAGTATATGCAATGTCAACAATGTTTACGGCATTCACGTTTTGGTCAGCTATTAAATGGTATAACTTACCTAACAATAATAATGGTGATAGATGGTTGATATTTTCACTATTCGTAGCAGGGTTATCTGTAGGGATTCACTTATTGAGTATCTTAGCATTCCCTATGATTGCACTACTATATTACTTTAAGAAGTATGAAAAAAGAAGTCTTAAAGGTGCATTTGTTAGTATGTTGGCAGGAATAGGACTTCTCGTTTTTCTAATGAAAGTAGTGATTGTTGGCATACCTACTTTATGGAAAAATTTTGAATTATTTACAGTTAATACTTTAGGGTTACCTATTCACAGTGGATTACTTCCTACTGTTTTAGTTTTAATGGGTCTTGCTTTCTACTTATTTAGATATGCTGAAAAGCATAAGAGTCAAGTAATGCAAAATCTAGTAATGATTGCTTCTCTATTGGTAATAGGCTATAGCACAATAGGTATTGTCGTTGTAAGAGCTAATGCTGATACACCAGTCAACATGAATACCCCTTCAAACGTGATGAGACTGATTCCTTACCTAAATAGAGAGCAATATGGAGAAAGGCCATTGGTAAAAGGCCCTCATTATTTAGCAAAACCTTATGATGTAGATCGTGAAGAAAGATACGGTTTGGTAGGAGATCAATACAAAAAGGTAGATGAAAAATTTGATTATTTATATAGAGACAATGATAAAATACTTTTCCCTAGAATCGGCCACTCAGACAGGTTAGAACTGCACAATGAATGGAGAAGAGTATTAACTGGTAGCACCTCAGGAAAACCAGGATTCCTATACAATATGGCATTCTTTTTTAAGTACCAAATAGGCTGGATGTACACCAGGTATTTTATGTGGAATTTTACAGGTAAACAAAATAGTGAGCAAGGATTTTTTCCTTGGGATGTAAGAAATGGTCATTGGATATCAGGTATCAAATTTATTGATGATGCAAGACTATACAATACTGACAAATTACCCGCTTCAATGGCAAAAGAGCAGTCTAGAAATAAATATTACTTTTTACCACTGATATTTGGATTGCTAGGAGTTTTCTTCCATCTTTTTAGAAGTAAAAAAGAATTCTTAGCGATACTTCTGTTATTCTTAATAGCAGGTCTTGGTATCATTATCTATTCTAACCAACCGCCGCAAGAACCAAGAGAAAGAGATTATGTATTAGTAGGATCCTTTATGACCTTCTGTGTTTGGATCGGTTTAGGGGTACTGGCCATATTCAGCTTACTTAGAGAGCGTCTCAAAATGAAAGGAATGGTCCCAGCAGTAGTGGCAGGCCTATTAGTACTTACCGCTCCTGTAATCATGGGATTCCAAAATTTTGATGACCATGATAGAAGTGAGCACTATGCATCAAGAGATTATGCAGCTAATTTCTTAAACTCAGTTGACAAAAATGCGATAATCTTTACTTATGGTGATAATGATACTTATCCTCTTTGGTACGCTCAAGAAGTGGAAAATATCAGAAGAGACGTAAGAGTAGTCAACCTAAGTCTAATACAAGTAGATTGGTATATTGAAAAATTAAGAAATAAGGTAAACGAATCAGATCCAATAAAATTAACCATAGGATCAGAAGGGTACACAGGTAAAAGCTTAAATCAGATTTTCTTCCCAGAACAAGATAATGGGGGTACATTAAATCTATTAGATGCATTAGGCGCAATGAATAAGACTTCAAATAGACCATCGTGGCCAAATCATAGGTTATCCATTCCTATAGATCAAAACAAAATTGCAGCTTCAGGTTTGTTTAATTTAGATTCATTACCAATACAGGATATTGTGATTGACTTGCCAGCAAACAAGCAGTATTTGACTAAAGATGAGATCGCAATCCTTGACGTCGTAGCTTCAAATATATATGAAAGACCTATCTATTTTGCAGTAACATGTAAAAACGAAAAGTTGATGAACCTTAACGACTATATGCAATTGGAAGGGTTAGCATTGAGGGTGATTCCAACTAAATCCCAAAGCGATAGATCGCTTTCCATATATGGTAGCGGAAGAGTTGCCTTAGACAAGGCTTATAATAACATAATGACGCATTGGGCTTGGGGTAATTTTGATAAAATAGATACTCACATAGACAATAGTTACATGGCAGAAGTGCAAGCTATGAAGTACACCATGTTGAGAACAGCTCTTGGGTTCCTTTATGCAAAAGATAATGCTAAAGCCTCTGATATAGTTAATAAATATTTTGAAGGATTTCCTAATATGAATTTTAGATATGATGCAGGTATTAGTCCTTTCTTAAATATATTAGTGCAAGCACAGGACTTTGAAAGTGTCAAGAAAAATGTGAGCATACTTACTGAAGAAGTAGTACAACAAGGAGAATTTTTATTGTCATTAGACCCTAGTGACTTATTCTCTTTTGATCAAGATCTTGATATGGCTATACAAGGATTAAATGAAGTTTTATCAACAAGTTCGAGGATTAATGATGAAGCTTATGCTGCAGAAATAAAAACTAAAGTAGGAAGTTTACAACAAGACTTAACTCAATTAAGAGCATCCATTACTCAATAATTATTAAATGAAGGTTAACAAGATTTTTATTGGAAGTGATCATGCAGGGTTTGAAGTCAAAGCGAAATTGATTAAATACATAGAAAAGACAAAAAAAATAAGTGCCATAGACAAAGGCACTTATTCAACGGAGTCAACAGATTATCCTGATTATGCTCATGCGGTTGCATCAGAAGTAGCACAAGGGGATAATGCTTATGGTATTTTGATATGTGGATCTGGTAATGGAGTTTGCATGACCGCTAATAAACATGATGGCATACGAGCTGGTCTTGTTTGGGAAAAAGAAATTGCAGAGCTAATAAGACTTCACAACGATGCAAATATTATTTGTCTTCCTGCCAGATTTATTTCATATCGTAAAATGATTTCGATAATTAATACGTTCCTAAGTACATCATTTGAAGGGGGAAGGCATCAAAGACGAGTTGACAAAATTTCATGTTAATATTGCCTAACTCTTCAGATTAATAAAAGTTAAAATTAGAACTTAGATCATTTAGAATTGAATAATAAATTTGTGTAGAACAATTCACTGTATAATTCATTATATCTTTGTTCTTAGTTAAAATTAATAAACTCATGAAGATTAAAATTACCTCCTTATTACTTGTGGCGATGTCTACAATGTATGGACAATATATAAGCAATGTTACAGTTCCTGACAGTACTAAAACATTGGTCGTTGATCAAACAGATCTATCGGTAAAATATGCAAATACCATAACAGCTGCAGACTTAAAAGCCCATTTATCAATATTGGCATCTGATGAATATGAAGGCAGAGAAACGGGTGAACCAGGAAATGACAAAGCATCATTATATATCTCACAACAGCTTAATAAAAAAAGCGCTGTAGATTTAAAAGTAAATAAGTCTCCATATCAAAATGTAGCCTTTACATTTTCATCATGGACAGAAACAGAAATGTTTATCAATGGTGATAGATACCGTCATTTATGGGATTATCTTAACTTTCCAAACAAAAATGAAAACAAACCTGCCATAGTTTCTAAAGAAGTGTATTTCCTAGGTTATGGCATAGATGATCCAAATTATAGTGATTACGGTAAACAAGATTTGAAGGGAAAGGTGATAATGATAAATAGAGGAGAACCATATAATAGGGATAGTCTATCATATATCACTAAGTCCAAAGAATCATCAGAATGGTCATCAAATATTGATAAAAAACTAGAAATAGCTAAAAAGAAAGGCGTTGCTTTAGTGCTGATTATTGATGAAGATATTAAGAAATTACTAGGTGAAAATAGAAAATATCTATTGGGACCAGTGGTAGAATTAGGAGATAAAACTAAAACACCAAAAACACTTGCTAATCATGCATATATCTCAACAACGATTGCTAAAGCTTTAATTGGCAAAAATGAAAAAAAGATTTTAAAGGTAAGAAAAAAAATAACCAAAAGAGGGAGATCAAAAGCTGTCAAGCTTCAAGCAGAATTCCTAATTAATCAAATGGTTTCACAAAAAACTTTGATTGGTAAAAATGTAATTGGTTTCTACGAAGGCACTACCAAAAAAGATGAAATTTTAGTCATTTCAGCACATTACGACCACATAGGCAAAAGAGGAGAAGAGGTGTTTAATGGGGCAGATGATAATGGCTCTGGTACAAGTACCGTTCTTGAAATAGTCGGAGCCTTTGAAGCAGCAAGAAAAGATTCTGTAATGTGTAAAAGATCAATATTATTCTTATTCGCAACTGGTGAAGAAAAAGGGCTTCTTGGGTCTCAATATTATAGTGAAAACCCTATTTATCCGTTAGAAAATACAATTGCAGATATCAATATTGACATGGTGGGTAGAGTAGATAAAAAGTATGAGGGAAATCCTAATTATATCTATGTCATTGGATCTGATCGTTTATCGACTGATCTTCATAGGATTAATGAAGAATTAAATGCTAAGTACAGTGGTTTGACGCTAGATTATACATACAATGATGAAAAAGACCCTAATAGGTATTACTACAGGTCTGATCATTACAATTTTGCTAAAAACGGTATTCCAGCAATATTTTTCTTTAATGGTGTCCACCCGGATTATCACCAAGCGACAGATACTGTAGATAAAATTGATTTTGATATCATGGCCAAGAGAGGAAAGCAAATTTTTCACCTAGCATGGGATCTAGCAAATAGAGAAGAAAGAATTACAGTAGATGGTGTTGTAAAATAATTATATATCCAAAAATCAAATAAACCCAAAAGTAAGATTATGAATAACAATATATCTGCCCTAGAACCAAAATCTCTTTGGAAAAATTTTGTAGCCTTAAATGCAGTGCCAAGACCTTCAAAAAAAGAAGAAAGAGTCATTGCTTTTGCTAAAAAATTTGGAGAAGATTTAGGTCTAAAAACAATTGTGGATCATATTGGGAATGTTATCATAAAGAAACCTGCTTCTCCAGGAATGGAAGATAGAAAAATGATTGTAATGCAAAGCCATTTAGACATGGTTCATCAAAAAAATAGTGATACTGTATTTGATTTTAATTCTGAGGGAATTAAAATGTATATCGATGGTGACTGGGTAAAAGCTGATGGTACAACTTTAGGTGCTGATAATGGCATTGGGGTAGCAACAATCATGGCAGTACTCGAATCTAAAACTATAGCACATCCAGCGATAGAAGCTCTTTTTACAATTGATGAAGAAACTGGGATGACTGGGGCTTTAGAGTTAAAAGGTGGTCTATTAGAAGGAGAAATAATGCTCAACCTTGATACAGAAGATGATCGAGAGTTAACAATAGGATGCGCAGGAGGCGTTGATATTACTGCTACAGGCAAGCTTCCTCTTGAGCCATATGATAAATCCAATTACAAAGGCATTAAACTAAAAGTAAGTGGCCTTACTGGGGGACATTCTGGCATGGACATTCACCTAGGAAGAGGCAATGCAAACAAGATTATTAACAGGGTGCTTTATGATCTACTAAATGAATGCGATATCAAAATTGAATCAATTGATGGAGGTGGACTAAGAAATGCCATCCCTAGAGAATCAGCAGCACTTATTGGTCTTGCCAAATCTGATTATGAAGAGGCAAAAGATATTATTGGTGAATTACATAATGTCCTAATTGACGAATATCGAATCACGGACCCTAATCTAACTATTAGCTTAGATGACTCCACATTAGAGGGCCAATGCATATCTCAAGATTTTGCTGTACAAATAGTAAGTGCCATATACGCCTGCCCTAATGGTATTTATAGAATGAGCCCTGACATCAAAGACTTAGTGCAAACATCTAATAACCTTGCTAGGGTCCTTGTAAATAAAGGAAATTATGAAATATTGTGTTTGACAAGAAGTTCGGTTGATTCAGAAAAAATGGATTTAACTAATGCGATATCCTCAGCTTTCCAGTTAATGGGTGCAGACATCGCAACTGGTGGATCTTACCCAGGATGGACACCTAAACTAGGCTCAGATATTGTATCATTGATGAGTGACTTGTATAGAAAAAAATACAAGGAAGAACCCCATGTCAATGCTTGTCATGCTGGGTTAGAGTGTGGTATTTTAGGTACAAATTATCCAGAGATGGAAATGATTTCATTTGGACCAAATATTAGAGGCGCTCATTCACCTGACGAAAAAGTCCAAATCAGCTCTGTTCAAAAATATTGGGATTACCTTTTAGATACCTTAAAAGTGATTCCAAAAAAGGGTAATTGATTGATTATTCTTGGGATTGATGTATTACAGTATTAATCTTACTTGTAGACTCTAGAGTCTTGTGCACTGGGCATCTGTCTGCAATTTGCAACAACCTATCCAATTGCTCTTGCTTTAAGTTTCCTATGATTTCTATTTCTCTTTCAAAGACATCGAGTCTTCTGTCTTGCTCACTGCAGTTTTCACAATCATCCTTGTAGCTTCTATTATATTCTAGATGAACTCTTACTTCTTCTATTGACCACTTTTTTCGTCTGGCATACATTTGAAGAGTCATGACGGTACAAGCCCCTAATGCAGCACTCAATAATTCATATGGAGAAGGTCCAAAGTCTTGCCCTCCTAGATCTTCAGACTCATCAGCAACAAAACCATGTTTACCAGCAATGATATCTGTCGTAAACCCATCACTTCCCAATCTTGCTACCACTTGTCTATGTGTCCTCAATTTTTTCTGCTCGACTCCGCCAATATCTATATACCTGTTAACCCATGAGGAGATGACATTACCAGCATAGTAAGCATCTTCTTTATTAGTTAACATGTGGTTAGCATTGTTTAATGTAATAAAGCTTTTAGGGTGAAAAGCATGATGATAAATGTTTGCTGCATTATCAATGTCTACGATACTGTCTTGAGGAGAATGCAACACTAATAATGCTTTACGAAAATCCTTTAGGACTTCTAGCATTGAATTATTTTCTAAATCTTGCAAGAATTCTTTCTTTATAACAAATTCTTGTCCTCCAATATTAACCCTTGCTTTGCCTTCCTTTTCTATCTCGTCAATTTTACTTCTCAATAAGTGTTTGACATGTTTAGGTTCAGAAGGAGCTCCTATGGTTGCCACAGCTTTTATTGATTCAATCTTAGAAGCAGCAAATATAGATGCCGCTCCTCCCAATGAGTGCCCGACAATGACTTTAGGTGCTTCATAATTGGTTGCCAAATAATCACATGCTGCTACAATATCATCTACATTTCCGGTAAAAGTACTATCTGTAAAATCTCCTTCACTTTCTCCTAATCCTGTAAAATCAAATCTTAAAACAGCAATTCCATTTAATGTGAGTGCTCTACTAATATTCCTAGTCGCTGACAAATTTTTATTACCTGTAAACACATGTGCGAATACAGCATATGCATGGGGTTTATTTGTAATGGGAAATTCTATAGATCCTGAAAGTTGATAGTTATTCTTATTAGTAAATTTTACTTTTAATGATGGCATAGGACGTAATTACTGTTTAAAAGTAAATATACCCTATTTCGAGCAAAGAAATTTTAATAATTAGGTTGAATTAAGTCGGATAACTCTAATTATACTAAATATTTTTTGTCAGCTGTTGCACTACTTTAAATTCACTCAAGAACACTTTAGCTATAACTCGTAATACTGTATAAACTGGGATTGCTAAAACCATACCTAATACACCTCCAATTTTTGCTCCAATCAAGACGACAAGAAATATTTCTAGTGGGTGAGCTTTTACGCTTTTAGAAAATATTGTAGGTTGCAAAATGAAATTATCAAGGGTTTGCATCAAAGCGAATACTATAACTACTTTAGTCAATTGCGGTAAAATTATAGCATAAAAATCCACATCCAAATTAGAGGAGACAGTAATCATCAAAGCAAAAGAAGCCCCAATAATCGGTCCGATATATGGAATTACATTCATTATTGCTGCAAAAAAACCAATAAGTAATGCATTACGAACACCTAAAACTGATAAAGCAATAGAAACAAACAATGTAATAAAAAACATCTGCAGCAATACTCCACTAAAATACCTAATCAACAGCCTTGAAGTATGATCAATGGCTTGTGTAGTCCTATCTTCATACTTATTAGGCACAGCCGCTTTGATCATGTTATAAAAGAGACCTTGCTCTTTCAGAAAGAAGAACGCGATGAAAAAGACAGAGGCTATACCAACTATGATATTACCAAAAGCACTAACTGTTGAAGTGAATAGTCCTTGAATCCGCTTTGGATTGATATAGTATCCTATGCTAGATTTTAGTTTTTCGAAAAAATCTACTTCTTGGACTACTTCGTTTTGTTTAGAATCTTTTACTAAACCTGAGGCATCAATTTTTACATACAAATTGATGTTTTTTAGCACGGTGCTATCATAAGGATTAACGATATTATCAACGGTGATTTGTTGGTCGAATATGTGATTATTAGCCAACTTGTCAGTAGAAAGACTATCCGGTATTTGCTGCTTTGGTACAATCAACTTTTTGTCAATAAGCCAATTTTCCCAATCACTCAAAGGTTGCTCTACAGAAGTCAATACTTTTTCATAATCAATGCTCGATAAATTCTTAACTTGTGTAACTAAAGGGGGTACAAATATGTAAAGTAACAAAGTAAATCCTAAAAAGAAAAGACCTAGGGTGATTGCAGCAGCAAGGTTTTTACCCAAATACTTTCTTAAGAAAACAACTAATGGCGTTCCAATCATTGAGATTACCCATGCCAATACGACATAACTTACTATCTCTCTAAAAAAGTAAAGAATAGACCCTACAACTAGTAGAGAAACAGCCGCTATTATATATCTTGTATTGAATTTCAATTGAAAGTATTTGTTACAAATGTAGTTTCAAAAATTCAATTTAAGAAAATTAGGTGAATATTATAGACCAAGCGTCGTACTACTCCTATAAATTTTCTAATTTTGAGTATCAAAGAATAATAATAGATTGAAAAAGTGGTTAACAAACTCTGGGTTAATTGCAGCTATAGGACTAGCTGTGACAATAGTACTATGCCTTGGGTTTGATTTTTTAGTGTATCCAATTCTGTTTCTAGTATTTGGAAGCCTATTGTCCAGGGTTAATAAAGGAGCATTAGAACATGATGACTCTAATGGAAGAACTGCTTGGCAAGTATTATCAAATGGTGGAGTGGGATTTACACTTGCTATATTATATTATTTTACTAATCAGCACACATTAGCAGCAGCATTTATTGTTACTTTTAGTTGTGCCACTAGTGACACATTTAGCAGTGAAATTGGTAGATATTATAAGGGGAAGACAATAGATATCTTGACAATGAATAAAATACGACCTGGGCTATCTGGTGGTATCAGTATTATTGGTACATTAGGCGGTGTATTAGGCAGTATGCTCATTGCATTTATGGCTTATGTCATAGGGCATCTTAATTTGAATATGATGTTTTTAATATTTGTGTTTGGGTTCCTTGGAATGATTATTGACAGTTTGATAGGCAGTGGACTTCAAGCCAAATATATTATCAAGGGGCAATTATTAGAAAATGGTGAAAGAACACAGTTAACCAAAGGATTGTATTGGATGGACAATAACCTTGTTAATTTTATGAGTATTCTAATTACAACATTACTTTTTTTAAGCTTTTTATGATTCGCTTTTCTTCATTTTACCCTATTAAGTCATTGAGTATATTTAATTTAATATACCCTTCTTTGATTTGGAATATGGATAGGAGTAAAAAAGTTATTTATCTCACATTTGATGATGGTCCAACCCCAGAAATCACACCTTGGATCTTGGATCTCTTAAGCGAAACCAATATTAAAGCAACATTCTTTTGTATTGGTGAAAATGTAAAGTCACATCCAGAAATATTTATTAAAATACTAGAAGCAGGGAATTCAATAGGCAACCACACTAATACACATGTAGATGGGTGGAAAACATCCAAAAAGGATTATTTATCTGAAGTAGAGAGTGCTAGCAAACTTATACGGTCTAATTTATTCAGGCCACCTTATGGTAGAATAACCAGAAAACAAATCAAAGAATTATCAATAGATTATAAATTAATAATGTGGGATATCCTCAGTGGAGATTTTGATAGCAACAATACTGCAGAGCAATGCATAAAGAATGTCATTAACAATGCTAAAAATGGTTCAATAATTGTGATGCATGATAGTCTAAAAGCTTCAGAAAATTTAAAGTATAGTTTGCCAACAATAATCAATGATTTAAAAGAAAAGGGGTTCGAATTTAAGACACTCTAAATTAATAATGTACTTCAAAGCACAATAAACTTAATCACCTAGTTATATTTGCAAAAATTAAAATAAACGATATGGTATTATCAATGACAGGATATGGAAGAGGAGAAGCTAGCGACGGTGACATATCCTATCAAGTAGAAATTAAGACACTTAACTCAAAAAGTACTGATATTAGATGCAAGCTGCCTGAAGGATTTGTTCAGGAAGAGATACTAATCAGGCAGGTAATTCAAGATAAGGTGATGAGAGGGCGAATAGAGGCAATTGTTACAGATACCAGCCAAGCCGAAGCACAAAATATTGATTTAGATGAAGGATTGATAAAAGCATATTTTCATAAGCTTAAAAAGATATCTGATGATTTAGGTCAAGACACTTCTCAATTGTTGCCAACTATACTAAGAAATCAAGACTTATTAAAAGGGAAAGCTAGTAAGCTATCAGAAAAACAATGGAATGTTGTTAAGGATGCTTTAGATAAGTCTATAATAGATTTAAATACTTTTAGATTCACAGAAGGCAAAGTCCTTGCTGATGAACTTAGGTCTAGATCCAGAAGCATAGCTCATTTATTATCTACTGTAGAGGTTCATGAAAAAGCTAGAATAGTAAAACTAAGAGAAAAATTACTAAAAAATCTTGAGGATTTTGTTCAAAAAGATAAAATAGATCAAAATAGATTTGAACAAGAAGTAATTTTCTACATCGAAAAATTAGATATCACAGAGGAAAAAATAAGACTAGATCAACATTGCTCCTATTTTGATGAGCAAATGGATAACGAAGAATTACAATCGGGTAAAGTGCTTAATTTTATTTCACAAGAAATGGGAAGAGAAATAAATACATTAGGAGCAAAAGCACAAGATTCAGATTTACAACAAATCGTTGTTGCAATGAAGGATGAGCTTGAAAAGATTAAAGAACAACTAGCAAACATATTATAATGAACTTATTGCCTTTTGAAGGTCGAACAATCATTTTTACCGCTCCATCAGGTGCCGGTAAGACTACTCTTGTTAGGCACTTACTTTCGGAATATGATTTTCTTGACTTTTCTGTTTCTGCCACAACTAGGGCAAAAAGGGACTATGAAGTAGAAGGAAAAGATTACTATTTTCTTACAGTCGAAGAGTTTGAAAGTAAGATTAAAGCTGACAAGTTTGTTGAGTTTGAAGAAGTATATGAAGGTCAATTTTATGGTACATTAAAGTCCGAAGTCGAAAGGATTTGGTCTAACAACAAACATGTTGTCTTTGACATAGATGTTAAAGGAGCTACTTCTATAAAATCTATTTATGGAGATAATTGTTTGGCTGTTTTCGTTAGACCTCCATCTCTGGCAATACTAATCGAAAGACTCACAGCAAGAGATACAGAAACACAAGCATCTTTAGCTAAAAGAGTAGAAAGAGTAACCAGAGAAATGACTTACGAAAATTCTTTTGATATTGTACTGGTTAATGACCTTCTAGAGGTTGCTAAAAAAGAAGCAGAATACCTCACTGAAAACTTCATCCTCGGCAGACCGTTTATGGATGAAGAAGAGTAAGAATTTGAAAAAATTATAAGCCTTTCCTGCATGTTTATAGGTCCATCTGTTTTTCACTTCAATTTTCTCAAGATCTAAATTCCATATCATCCAATTGGTTATAATCCAATGGAAATAGTGTTCGTTTATACTTACTTGTAACTAAATCGAACTTTTTTGTTATCTCTTGAATTTGGACCAACCATCAATTCAAAGTCTCCTGCTTCGACTACATATTGAAGCTTGGTGTTATAGAATTTTAATAGCGAGGCATCAACAGTAAAAGTGACAACTTTGCTCTCACTAGGTTTTAATGATATCTTTTGAAAACCTTTTAATTCCTTTAAAGGTCGGCTGATACTACCTACTAGGTCTCTAACATACATTTGCACGACTTCACTACTCGTCCTTGTACCGGTGTTGGAAATCTTAACCGATGCTGTCAATTTTGACCCATTGGTTAATAGACTATCACTTAAAGAAATTGGACCATATTCAAAATTAGCATAGCTTAATCCATACCCAAATGGATATAGTGGTTCATTTGGAATATCAAGATAATTAGATCTAAACTTTGAATTAGTCCCATTATCAGGTCTTCCAGTGTTTAACATACTATGATATACAGGGATCTGCCCTACATGAACTGGAAAAGAAGTTGTCAATCTTCCAGAAGGATTTACATCACCAAATATGACATCTGCTACAGCATTTCCTCCTTCTGTTCCTCCAAACCATACATCTAAAATAGCCTCCATATTTTCATTTTCCCAACCTAGAGTCATTGGTCTACCATTGTACAATACCATAACTATTGGTTTACCCGTCGCTTTTAACGCTTCAAGGAGTTTCTTTTGACTGGGTTGTAACCCAATGTCAGCCATACTTGATGCTTCGCCTGTCATATCAGCTGCTTCGCCCATAACTGCAACAATAACATCAGCATTTTTTGATATTTGGATAGCCTCTTTAATCATCTCTTGAGGACTCCTATCATCTATCTTAATTTCTTCTCCAAAAGCATTGACTCTTTTAGCGAATACTGGATCATCACTGATGTTTGACCCCTTTGCATAAAGGACTTCAGCTTTATTACCTACTACACTTTTAAATCCTTCCAATACTGTCACTGCTTTTTCGGGATCACCAGACACACTCCATGTTCCTAACATGTTTCTTCGACTATCAGCTAATGGGCCAATTAAAGCGATTTTACCTAATTTTTTAAGAGGTAGAATGTTGTCCTTATTTTTTAACAAAACAAAACTCTCAGCTGCTGCTTTTCTCGCAAATGCTCTATTTTCAATAGATAATATCTCTTTCTTTTCTCTTTCTTCATCAAAGTATCTATAGGGATCATCAAACAACCCTAAGTCTTGCTTTGCTTTTAATACTCTTCTACAAGCAATATTGATTTCGTTTTCTGTTATTTTACCTTCATTCAAGGACTTTATTAATGTAGTCAGAAACCCTTCGCCTACCATATCCATATCAATGCCAGCTTTGAGAGCTTGTTTTGATACTTCTTGTAAATCACCTGTGCCATGATTTATCATTTCATTAATTGCAGTATAATCTGTAACAACAAGACCTTTAAATTTCCACTGATCTCTCAATATTTCTCTAAATAGATAGTCATTGCCTGTGGCAGGGTCATAATCTACTACATTAAAGGAAGTCATTATTGATCCAACTCCAGCATCTATTGCCGCTTTATATGGAGGCAGGTATTCGTTAAACATTCTAAGTCTACTCATATCTACGGTCGAATAATCTCTTCCTCCTTCAGCAGCTCCATATAATGCATAATGCTTTACACATGCTAACATTGTAGTAGGGTCTTTCAAATCATTGCCTTGGTAACCCTTAATCATAGCTTTTGCGATTGCTGATCCTAAGAATGGGTCTTCACCTGATCCTTCTGAGATTCTTCCCCATCTAGGGTCTCTAGCTATATCTACCATAGGCGAAAAAGTCCACATCAATCCGTTGGCAGTTGCTTCCTTAGCAGCTACTCTTGCTGTTTGTTCGATGAGGGCCATGTCCCAACTGCAGGACATACCAAGAGGAATAGGCAATAATGTCTGGTGACCATGTATGACATCCATTCCGACAATAAGTGGAATCTTCAATCTTGAATCATTAACTGCAATCTCTTGTGCTTGTCTGATTTTAGCTGCTCCATTTATCCCAAATATTCCACCAACTTGACCACTTTTTATTTTACTTCCTACATCTTTACTCACGACTTCTCCAGTTACCGCTCCTCCTGGTGTCAATAAGTTGAGTTGTCCAATCTTTTCTTCCAAAGTCATTTGAGCATATATTGCTTCTACGTTAGGGGCTAGGCTTGGCCATTCTGGGCTTATTTTTTCAGATGTGATCTTACCTGATTCAACTTTTGCGGATTTAACTTGGTCGTCTTTGTCTTGTAACGTTTTTACTGAGCAACTCAACCCTATGGTTATTATCAAAATAGCTGTGAACATTTGAATTTTAAATATCATAATTAGGTCATTTTTAATGTTGAAAAGTGAAATCTACAATCACAGGAAAATGGTCAGAAAGGTGTCTTTGTTTTTTAGTCATTGGCATTTCTACCTTATATTTCTCTACGTTTATCCCATTATTTGTAAAAACATAATCTATTCTATTGGGATAAGATTGCTCTAACAAAAACCCATTGAAAGTCCCATTAGAAGCCTCTTCCTTTGTTTTGGCAATAGTAGATGCATCGTTGAAAGAATCTGTTAAGTTTTTATATACAGGGTCATCAGGTGTAATATTAAAATCACCAATTAAAATAGTTGGATATTCTACTTTTAAGTTTTGGATGAAGTTATTGATAATTGCTACACTGTTTTTTCTTGCTTCTATTCCTTTATTGTCAAAATGAGTATTAATCACTAGAATAGTATCTTGACTCCCTTTTGTAAATAAGCCAACGGTTGCCGTTCTATGATAAGCTGCATCCCAGCCTCTTGATGGCACTGAAGGTGTGGGAGATAGCCAAAGTGTTGTATCCATAATTATCTTCCACTCGGGAATGTAAAACAAGGCCATAAATTCTCCAGCTTCCATCCCATCATCTCTCCCAACACCAATCCTTTTGTATTTGGTTAGTAGGCTGTCCATAAAGATTGTCTGATTGTGCATGGCCTCTTGTACACCTATAAAATCTGGACTCAGCGTATTGATATAATTACATAATTCTGCCTTTCTTTGGTGCCAGTTGTCTATATCGTCTGAAGCTGCATCAAGTCGAATGTTGTAGGTCATGATAGATATTGGCCCATGCTTTTGACTTTTACACGACTGCAAACCGAGAAGGCATAGAGTGAAGAGTAGAAGATGTTTCATTTTATTCTGTTTTTACTTTAACACTAAGCAGCTTAATTATTATTAAAAGGTACATATAATTGCCAATATTATACTTATCAATCTATATGATTTTTTTAGCTATAAAGAAGTACCAATAAAAATCTTGTTTATTCAAATGCAAAATATGAATTTACACTATCGTTCTTATTGTCGTCTCTACACTATGTGATGCAAAATATGAAATTTTCATTAAATATCCTTTATCCAAATAGCAAAAAAGATAATTCTGAACCAAATAATTGAATTAACAATATGTTTTTAATTCGATTCAATATTATAATTTCTTTCTAACATATTCAAAACCCAATTTATCTAAGCCCTCTTGGACATCTGGACTTGACATAAATAATTTCCAGATCAAACCTGTCCTATAGTTTTCTATCATAACAGGAATTGGGAGTTGATCAATCGCCAAATATCTAGGTAACGACCATTTTTCTTGTAAGCTAAATGCATCATAGGGCCCATACTTACCAATCAAGGTATCTTTCTCATTATAAATATATTTCAAAAATCTCATACTTGCTTCAGGGGTATAAGGGAATGAAGATAAAGCAGCAGTAGGTGATATTACACCTAAGTCATTATCGGGCTGATGACCAGCATACCCAGTCATCGAATAACTAGAAGTCATCCCCCAACATTTATCGCTATATCCTAGAAAACTATTTGGATTTATAATGGCATGTTGCAAATGGATATTAGCATGATTTTGATTTAGTAACCAATAGTCTGCATACTTATCTTTTAAACCATGTGGATCAAGTCCCAAGTAAGAATAATGTGCCCAAAAAAGAGGACCAACTGCTGCATCATCACTGTCATAATGATCCAAAATAGTTGGGATATCATACATTACTTTGTCTGTTACAATATCTCCTCCTCTCATAAACCCATTGTGAAAAACAGAGGGTTTTATTGCATGGTCTGGAGATGAGGCAGCTAACACATACATAATGAGACATTCGTTGTACCCTTTTACAGCAAAATTCATTTTCCATTCATAGTTGGGTGACCAGTGCCAATAAAGCACATCTTCCCCTTTTGTAAAAAATGCCCAATCTATGGATTTCCAAAGTGTATCCATTTTCTTTGCGAGTTCTGTCTCATCAGTATTTCCACTTTTAAAATATTGTCTTGCTGTCAAAAGCCCTTGAGCTAAATATGCTGTCTCGACAAGATCTGCACCATCATCATATTTACTAAAAGGCTGAGTCGTCCCATCTGGTTTCATCCAATGCGACCAAGCACCATGATATCTTTCTGCTTTGTCTAACCAATTAACTAGTTTTAATAAGTGTAGGTAGCCTTCTTCTCGAGTGATAACTCCTCGTTCAATACCGACGATTATTGCCATAATGCCAAAGCCTGTCCCTCCAGAAGTGACTATATCTTGATCGTTTTGAGGATAGATATTGTCTAAATGAATTCTTTCTCTAGCAGCTCCGGACTTAGGCTCTTGCCCTTCGGTAATGTACCTAATAGTCTGCTCCTGTACCTTGTCTAATAAAGCATCGTTTGATTTATCGTTTTCTTCAATTGGATTGGAGAGTTCAACTTTATTTTTACAAGAGAAACATATAATTAGCAAGCATAAGAAAACCCAATTTTTAGAAACCATAAAATCATTTATTATAGATTAATAAGTAAAACCTAACTTAGTAAGTCCACCTTGAATCTCGGGTGCTGACATAAATAAATCCCATAGCAATCCTGTCCTATGATTTTCAATCATACATACTATCGGTCCTTGATCTATGGCTAAATTAGAGGTTGCATACCAGTCAGCTGACTCATTATAAGAATCATAAAACCCATACGGGCCCCACATTTTATCTCCTAGGTCATAATATAACCGCTTAATCACTTCCATTGATTCTACTGGCGTATACGGCATTGAAGAAAGTGCTGCAGTTGGAGCAATTACACCCTTATCATTGTCAGGACTAAAGGCACTATATCCATTATTGCCATCACAAGCTGTGAGACCCCAACTTCCTTTACCATATCCTTTTTTATTAAGCGGATTTGCATAACAATAACTCCTATTTACTTGAGTATGATTGGTGTTTTGCTGCCAATAGTTGGCATACTCGTCACTCAAATTTCTTGGATCCAGCCCAATAAAAGAATAATGACTAAAGAATAATGGTCCTCCTCTCCCTGCTCCTAACGGCAAATTAAACCCATAGTAGGTATTGCCATTTTTCATTCCTCCATTCCGAGCATATCCTGTATTATAAACATCTTTATCTATCGTATGGGTAGTGGATGACGCAGCTAATACATATGTTATTAGGGTTTCGTTGTGTCCACTGATCCTAAAATTCATGTCCCAATCAAAATCAGGGGACCAATGCCAATAGAGGGTCTTTTGTCCACCTCTTGTAAACCAATCCCATTCAACAGCATCCCAAAGAAAATTAATCCTGTCAATCAGGCTTGCCTCTCTAGCGTCGTTTGGGTTTAAATATTGACGTAAAGTAATCAAAGCTTGTACCATGAAAGCAGTTTCTACCAAATCCGCTCCATTGTCTTTGGCACTAAATGGAAGTGCTTTACCTGATGCCCCATTCATCCAATGTGACCAAGCCCCGTGAAATCGATCTGCATTTTTAAGAAAACTCAACATGATCTCCCATCTTCCAATTGCATCTTCTCTAGAAATAAATTCACGTTCTACTCCTACGATCATAGCCATTAGCCCAAAGCCTGATCCACCAGTAGTGACCAGATCTATACTACTGTTTCTTTCTCTTGCTAAGCCACTCACTGGGTGTCCAAAATCCCAAAAATATTTGAGCGTTTGGCTTTGCACTAGGCTTAGTAATTCATCGTCTGATAATTCAGCATTACCTATAATAAATCTGTAGCTCATGGGGTCGAATTTTTTTCCTACAGAACTGCCAGTAGTCTCTTCTAACTTCAACTTATATTCTACTTGAGGTTTCAGACTAGATTTTGTGAATATCATATATTCTGCCGATCCTGATACAACTATTTTCAATTCTACTTCTTCTCCTGATTGATTTTCAATAATTATAAAATGATTTTCTAAGTTCTGTAAATTAATTCCTTCACTTAATGTTAATGCAAAAATGGGATCAACAGAGTCTATATTATTAATTTCAGTAGAAGAAAGGGATTTATCTTGAAAAGTAACGGAAACAACAGATAATGGATTATTTACTACTTCGAATGTATAAGATTTGCCACCGAATGTAAAGCCCTCAGGTCCATTTAATTTATTACTGATAGTTAATTCATAAGAATTGCCATCAAAAAATATTTTATTACTAATAACTAATGTAAAATCCCCATCCTTCACAATATCGAAATCTAGTTCTTGATTTGTTGTTATGTTTTTAAGTTTGAAATCTTCTTTTAAATATTGAACCTCAATGTTAAACAAAAGAGCAATGGTATTTTGACCTGATGTAATCAATTCGTTCGATGAAAGATTAATATTATCAATACTAGCATCTGATATTTTGATTAAATCTTCCTGATCATGATCGGACCTTTCACACCCAAAAGATACAAAGACAAATAGAAATATGAGATATTTTATATTCAAAGCAGTTTGTTATTTAGTATCCTTTATTTTGAATTAAAAACCCATCAGCTAAATCAATCTCTGTCTGAGGTAATGGCATTAATTCATGTTTGTTAGATACGAATGGTTTACCTAATTTTTCCATTACTTCCGCTTGAATACCCCAACGGTGTAAGTCAAACCATCTGTGTTGTTCCATACCCAATTCTACTCTACGCTCTTTTCGTATAGCTTGTCTTAGCAATGACTGGTCTGTAGTCGTAATGTCTTTTAATATGAAGGTATTCGTGCCTCTGGCTCTAGCTCTAACCATGTTTAGGTATTTAAGAGCTTTGGTGCTCTGAGTTGTTTCATTGGCAGCCTCTGCAGCTAAGAGTAATACATCTGCATATCTCAACAATCTAATATTACCTGGTCCATTGTCCTGCAATCCTGCATGGCTTGGTACCCATGCTTTCTGATTAAATCTTTCATTAAATACCTCCGGATTGTCTTGTACAATAGTTACACCATCAGGCAATACTTCTCCTACATATATAATTGTGGCTTGTCTTCTTGGGTCTCCTGGCTCATAAGTTGCAACCAAGTCATCACTTGGTCTATTAAATCCCCACCCTAGATTTGGGTTGCCTCTGACCCCTTGTACCATATTAAAGGGTGTTGCACCAGAACCAACTACAGCTGCTTGAAGAGCAACAGCACCTATTTCAAATATACTTTCTATCCCATTTTCATTGGCTTGGGTAAAAATTAGATTGTATTGTGGTATTAAATCATATTGAACACTATTGATAACGTCTTCACATAGTGTTAGTGCTTCAATATTTTTGTTTTGCAATAAGTATAACTTAGCGAGGATACCTTGGGCCGCTCCTCTGGTTGCTCTACCTAGATCATTTGATGCATACTTAGACTTTAATGGTAAATGCTTTATGGAAAACAACAAATCACGCTCAATAAAATCATAAACTTCTTGTACACTGTTCCTTGTCTGAGTAAAATATTCTTCCTCTTTAAGTTGTCTATCTATGATTGGTAACTCACCAAACCATTGTACCATTCTAAAATAACAAAATGCTCTTAAAAACCTTGCTTCTCCTTCTAATCTGTTTCTGTACTCTGCATCCATATCCACATTTGGAATGTTTACAATGGATTGATTGGCTCTTGCTATTGTATTGTAATGACCTCTCCAAGTAGCAGAAAACACTTCATTGGTTGGGTCAAAATTAAATTCATCTATTTGTCTTAAAAAGAGGCCATCATTCTCAGAACTTCCTTTATCCGCGTCATCACTTATGATATCTGTAGCTCCTAAATATGGCAAGCCGCAAAATTCCCAAGACCTAAAATTGGCATAAATGGCATTGACCGATTGCTCAGCTTGCTCAGCAGTTTGAAAAAATGTATCTGCAGTCAATTGACCTAAAGGTTTTCTATCTAAAAAATCTTTTGAACAAGAAGCAAATAAAAATACAAGTGTTGATATATAGATTATAATTTTCATCTCTTTTAATTTTTAAAACTTTGTATTTAATCCAAACTGTATCGACTTAGCAATAGGATAATTACCTCTATCAAATCCTACACTAAAACTACTACCTGCATTGGGAAACTCAGGAGTATATCCACTAAACGTTTGTTTGGTCCATAGGTTTGTACCAGATATATAAAATCTTAAATCTTTTACTTTTATCCTAGAAATTAGTTTTGCTGGCACAGTATAACCGAGACTGATGTTTCTTAATCTAAAAAATGAGCCGTCTTCAATAAAGTGATCGCTAACTCGATAATTGTTTCCACCATTTGTAACTCTTGGTTCCTCAGTATTGGTGTTTTCAGGAGTCCAAGCATCTGCTACGTGTTTTTCCCAGTTGTACACCCCAAATCTGAAAGTTTCTTTTTCATTAAATACTTTATTACCAGTTACACCTAGAAAATCTACAATAACATCAATTCCCTTATATTCGACTGAGGCATTAAATCCATAAGTCAACGTTGGTATAGGACTACCTAAATAGACTCTATCTTCCCCATCAATAATATCATCTAGATTTGTGTCTACAAACTTCAGATCTCCGGGTTTTTCATTTCCAATAGATGGTCCAGCAGCAATTTCTTCTGCACTTTGGAATAGACCATCAGTTTGGTATCCGTAAAATGCACCTATAGGTAAGCCTACTACCGTCCTAGTTGCTGGTTCTCCATTGATGAAAGAAGAGAAAATTTCTGTTTTCCCTTGTGCCAATTTGGTCACTTCGTTACTAATTGGTGATATATTTGCACCAAAAGAATATGTGATTTTACCAGATTCTCTCCATCCTAAAGTGATATCCCATCCCTTATTTATAACGGAAGCTGTATTGACAAAAGGGTCATTTTGTGATCCTACATAATCAGGAATCGGCACATCTGCAATAATATCATAAGTATTACGTCTATACCAATCTATTTCAGAAGTAAACTTTCCTCCAAAAAGTGAAATTTCTACTCCTATATCTGTTTGTTTTGATGACTCCCATTTAAGATCTGGATTGGAAAGTGACAAGATCGTCGCTCCTTGGTTTATGCTTTCGCCTGTGCCCAACACAGCGTACAGGCCACCATTTACTATTGCAGAGGTAGGGTATCTGTTGCTTATTGCTTGATTTCCAAGTATACCATAACTTGCTCTCACCTTCAATTTGTCAAGCTGTTTTATACTTTGGAAGAAGTTTTCAGATCCAAGATTCCATCCTAAACCAATAGAAGGAAAATAACCCGTTCTATTAGCCTCAGTAAATCTACTAGATTGATCAATTCTCATCGAGACAGTTACAAGATATTTACTGTCATAACTGTAATTTGTTCTAAACAAATAAGAATTTAGTGCTTCAGCAGATGCTCCACCAAAATTCATTTGTGTCGTATCGTTTCCTGATGACAAATACAACAACTCGTCGGCTGTCCCAGGAAAATTTTCTCTACTAGCTCCAAGGCTTTCACTAGTTCGTTCCTCAGCGGTATATCCTACTAGACCTGTAACATTGTGTTTGCCCCATGAATTTAGATATGTTAATGATTGTTCCCATATCCAATTGTTATTGCCACCCTTACTTACACTCAATCTATCATTATTATTGAGTTGCGATGAACTTACTTTAAATATAGGTTCAAAATATTTTGAATCTGCAGAATTAATGTCATATCCATAATTAGATCTAAACTTAAAATGTTTTAAGAATGAAATCTCTCCAAACAGATTACCTAACAGGCTATTGCCTTTGCTGTAGTTATTGCTTTTATAAAACTGATCCGCTGCAGGATTTCCAACCGCTAAACCAAAAAATGTAGGGTCAGTAAAATTACCTAAAGTATCTCTTACTGAAAGTACCGATGGCATTCTATATGCAGACGTAACTACATTAGGACCATTGTGACTCTTAGAGTTTGAATATGCTGCATTATTGCCAATAGTCAACCAATTATTTACTTTAAATTGTGTATTTAATCTTAATGTAGCTCTAGCGTAATCTGTATTTTTTAATATACCTTCTTGTTTGAAATAATTACCACTTAGGCTATATGTCATGCTAGAGCTCCCTCCACTTATTCCTAATTGTGCATTGTACATTTGTGCTGTTGTCAACACTTCGCGTTGCCAATCTGTGCCTACTCCTAGTGAGTCTGGGTTAGAATAAAAGTTTTTGTTTTTAAATTGATTATATGCTCTGGCAAATTCAGAAGCATCTAAAAGTGATATAAATCTTGCTGCTTCTTGTTGTCCAGAGAATGCCGAGAATGTTATTTCACCATCCTTTTTTGCACTACCACTTTTAGTTGTAATTATGATAACACCATTAGCCCCTCTACTTCCATAAATAGCTGAGGCAGAAGCATCTTTTAGTACTTCAACGCTTTCTATATCCTGAGGATTAAGAAAATCCGCATCGTAAGTAATCATCCCATCTATGACATATAAAGGGTTAGAGTTGTTAAGAGTACCTGTTCCTCTAATTCTAATTACAGCACTTTCTCCTGGTTTTCCTGAGGGAGGTGATGCATAAACTCCAGCTATTTTTCCTTGTATGGCTTGAGCAAAATTAGGAGTTGGTATCCTTGCAATCTCTTCTCCTTTTAGACTAGATACTGCTCCTGTAAGATCACTTTTCTTTTGAACTCCATAACCTACCACTACAATTTGATCAAGTAAAGTGCTATTTTCTATAAGAATTACATCCAAATTAGTTAGTCCGTTAATAAGAATAGTTTGCTCCTCATAACCTACATATGTTACCACAATAGATGCTTGATCAGAACCAACTGTTAAGCTGAATCCTCCATCTATGTCAGTAATGGTACCATTGCTTGTCCCAGCTTCAACTATTGTTGCTCCAATCAGTGGTTCATTACTATCATCTGCTGTAACTCTTCCTTCTATAGCGTGCTGAGCAATAGAAAAGAATGATGTAAATAGAAGTATTGTTAGAAAAAGTGATTTCAAATTCATTGCCTTAGTATTTAATCCAAAATGGTTATTAAATGGAAATAAGAAAAATACTAGGTCTTTAAAGTAAGGAATTTCACTTTATAGACCTAGTATTCCGTATTAATCTACTACAACTTTACAAATTTAGATTGAGCCACAACTTGGCCAATTTGATTGTATCCTAATAAAATGTATGCTCCATTTTGTAATTGTGATACATTTAATGAGATATCACTATTATTACTATTAAATGTAGATCCAAGTCTTTGTCCATACATAGAATAAATTTCTATCTTAGTTAAATCACTTGTGTTTCTTATAGTCAATACATCATTAACAGGATTTGGACTTATAGATAACTTTTCAATAGTTGGATCATTAGTACCTACGATTTCTCCACAATCTCCACCATCTACTTTCACATTATCAAAATAGTAAACTACATCCGCAGTAGGTAGGTTTTCGATATCCCAAATCAATGTAAGTCTTGCATATTGCCCAGCTGGGTCAATTGGAGTAGGCGAATTAGCAAAATCAAATGACAACTCTTCCCACTCATTTGCTTTTGTATTAGTTACGGTATTGTCACCTGACCCACCAGGAAAACCTTCGACTAAAGGAAATTCTACCTTCATAGTAACTGCTCCTACTTTAGGAGACAGCACTTGCATTTTCAGCACAGTGTTACTACTAAAATTGATGTATGATTCTAGGTTGGTAAACATCCCTTGCCATGGTTGTTCGCCTGTAGCTTTTTCTGTTGCCTTACCTACTTTATCTGATAAGTTGATTCCACTTTTATTTGGATTATCAACTAATTCAAATCCCCCAGAGTTATCTGCTGGAAAATAATTCCATACTGAAGAAGTAAATGCTGCGTCATCAAAATTCATAATACAACTATTATACGGTGCATGTGCCCATTTAAGGTTGTCAATAATATAGTTTTCATCAGGCCCCGAGTCTTTTCCTCCATTAAAAAAGAAACATACTTTTCGATAGTCATTGCCAGCTTCTGCAGAAAAGTCCGCTGAAATTTTATTCCATTTTCCTGCTTCTGGCACTTCAGTCCAAAGTTCTTTAGCTGGACTTGTTCCACCTTCCAATTTCAATAATAATGGTGAATTTGCAATTGGCGATAATACTTGAAGTTCTAATTGATTAAAAACTTCTAAGTCGATGCCATCTGGAAATTCTGTACACAAAGCACCCCAAGGTTCATTCGCTTGTTCTTTGTAAAGACCAACTTTTGTCGAAGCATTACCGGTCGTGTTAGGATTATTCACTACTGATAGTAAATCCGAGCCAACACTAAAGTCGTAATTTCTTTGACATTCAAAATCGTCAATGATGTTTAAAATTGCTACGGCGTTTTCACAAGGATCAACAGTCGCTTCTGATTGCGTTAAATTATCAAAATAAAATGTTGCACCTTGTTCTGCTACGTTTGGATTAAAAATTAACTTCATTGCTGACCAATCTGAAGTTGCATTAAATTCTGCAAAGTTGAAGGACACCTTTTCCCACTCACCTGGAGTTTTAAGGTCTCTTGTTACTTCTTTATTACCATCAGTTACACTTTCTAATTGCATAGTGACATTGGTACTTCCAGCTGGAGCTAAAATATCTAAATTATATTGTGCTTTTACTGAAATATCAATAAACCCTGGTGCTACCGCTGCGACAGTAGAGAATGGCGAAGAACCTTTCTTGTATTCCCCAACTTTAGACGATGCATTGATGCCTGTTGTCAAAGGGTTATCTACAACTGCAAATACACCATGAATAGCTGTCAACTGGTCAAGAGGCTCCCAAGGTAATGCTGCCCCATTTTCGAAGTTTTCAAGGTCAGAAGTTGTCTTTTCTCCAAATCTGATCTCATCAATAAAGTATTCATCTCCTACTTCTGGCAGATTGCCTGCATTGAAGAAAAGGGCAATTTTTTTATGGTTATTAAGCTCCTCCGAACTAAAATCAACACTGTAATCTATCCATTGTCCCGCTTCTGTAACATCGACCCAGACTTCTTTAGCTGGTGAAGTACCGCCTTCTAGTTTAGTCAAGACTCGAGTAACCTTTGGCGACCAAAGTTTAAAGTTCAATTGATTATTTACACTAAAGTCGATAGGGTTTTGATGATCAATTACAAGTGCTGCCCATTCTTCCATCAACGGATCAACATATTTGCCAACCATCGAACTTCCATTTACTGCATTTGGAGCAGGGTTAGCAATTACACTTATGCTGTCCCACCCATTTGTATAAGTAGCATGTCTATTACATTCGTAGTCATCAATGATAGTTACATCTTTAACAACATTCGTACAAGCACCAGCAGATACAGCATAAATATTGTCAAAATAATAATCATCCATGCTAGTCTCGACACCTTGGTCAAAGAATATGATCGCTTTGTTTAAGTGAGTATAACTAGCTTCTTCTGAAAGGTCAATCGTATATTCTTGCCACTGATTTGCAAGTCCAATATTGACGACTTTTTCTACAGCTGGCCCTCCTGCACCCTCTAGTTTAAATAAAAACTGAGTGGCTGCTGTAGCGTTAACACTTATCTTTAATTGATTTAATACACTAAAGTCAAAGGGAGTAGTACGTTCAGCTATTAACAAGCTATAAGAATGAGCTCCAGACTTAGTATATTTACCACAATTGGCAGAATCATTAACTTTATTAGGCATTGGGTTTGCAATTGGTGCATCTAAAACACCATCAGCTCCTACCCAGCCCATTTCATTACCTGTCTCAAAAGTCTCATAGACTTGAATGGCTTCTTTAGCTACTATATCATCTATATAGAATGTGCCTGCTGTTGGTACAACAAATGGATCAAAAGAAACTAGAAACTTGTCTAATGTAGTAAGTCCCGCAGCTCCAGAAAAATCCACAGTATAATTTACCCATGCATTAGCTTCTGTAATATCTATAAATTTTTCAACTGCAGATCCACCGCCTTCCATCTTAAATAAAAGTCTGCTAGGAGCATACGGTGCCCATATTTTTATAGTAAAAAGGTTATTAGTGCTAAGATCTGCAGGAGCAGTCAAAGTGCCTAAAGCGAAATTAAAGTCTCCAATTCCATCATTAGTAAATTGTCCAACAAAATCACTTCCATTTACAGCATCTTTTGAAGGATTATCTACAACACCATCATATGCGATACCATTTAAGGCTTCCCAAGTGATTAAGGCACCTCCTTCAAAGTCTTCGTAAACAGTCTGTGCTGTTATTATCTGCGTAATGAATAGAAAAAATAAAATAAAATGTGTGGCTCTTTTCATTTTAATAAGTTTTAAGTTATTTAAGATATTGGTTAAAATATTCTGCTAAACTAATGATTATTAATGTTGAAATTTCATTTAATCTCTAAAATTTAATCTTATATCACCTCACTTTTACCTCATCATTGAAAGCTGTATCGTTTAAATACAACATCATATTTTTTATTTAAATATGTATATCTATTGTATATTATTGATTTTAGTTGATTTTTTTCAAAAAAATAAAATATTAAACTACCTCACTTCTTAAAATATACAGCTCTCAAATATTTTTATAAATATCACTGGATTAAATAGGACTGTATCATAGTTTAAATATGAAATCTGACAGAGAAACAACTGAAGGTACTTCCAATTTTTTTCTTAGTCTGTATCGTTTGTTTTCAGTTGATCGAACAGAAATATTCATTAAAGGGGCAATTTCCTTAGAACTTAGATTCATTTTTATATAGGCAGCCAACCTTAATTCACTGGATGATATTTCTGGAAAATTTGTTCTAAGTGTTGCTAAAAAATCTTTGTGAACTTCAGCAAAATTCTTTTCAAATATCTCCCAATCGTGATCACTGTTTATATTGTTTTCGATAAGGTGAACTATCCTTTGGTTTGAAATTTTCTCCGTCTTTTCATGTTTACTGTCAGAATCATGAATTAATTGTTTTAATTCATTGAGCATCTTATTCTTTTGGACTATTGTCATTGTTCTATTAGCCAACATTTTAGATTTATGTAACAAATCTATTTCAAGGTTATCTGCTCTGACCTTTAACCTTTCTTTCTGGACTTCCTTTTCCTTTTCTACCTCCAACTTTTGGAGTTCTTTCTCCATTTTCAGTTTCGATTTTCTATTTAAGAACAATACAAGTGATATAAAAAAAAGTAAATACAATACTAACCCTTTCCATGATTCGTACCAATTTGGTTCTATAGTCCACTTTAAGAGACTTCTCTCATCCCCATTTGATTTTATCCATAATGTATATTCTCCATGTTTTAGGTTTAAGAAGTTTAGCTTACCATTAGCAGGCAATAGTCTCCATTCGTTATCCCAAGGCAGTAGTTTATACTGGATATTATCATTTAAAGAATAAGAGTTGTCAGATTTTAAGCAGATTAATATGTCATTTTGGTATGGTTCTAAAGAGTTAGAAACTAGATTATCAAAAGAAACTCCATTTACAGTAACATAATCGACTTCTAATTGTGCAACTTCAATATTTCCTAATTCGTTGAGTAACTTGTAACCTTCATCAAAGCTTACAATCATTTTTTTCGTAGAACCTTGTTTAATTTCATTGTAATTATATTCTCCACGGTTTAGGTTTTCGTAAATTATTCTAGCTTTAATTTCACTAAAATCATCAACTTTTAATAATCTTGACTTTTCTTCCTTATCGACGGTCTGGATAATCCCTTCTCTGTATCGATAAAGTAAATTATTAGAGTATATGTATATTTCTCCAAGATAATTAAGCAAACTCGGTTTATTAATGTCTTGTCCCTCTACTTGTTGCGTGATCTTAGAAGAAATCACTTTTGTAAAATTCTCCGATAAATCAATATCGTAAATGCCAAAATAAGTATGATAACCAACTATTGTATGATCATTTAAAACAAATTTTTCTAATAAAACCTCACTGTCCTCTATCTTAATAGTACTTATCTTTTGGTCATTATACTTTATTAAATATAACCCTCTATAAGTAGATTCTATCAAAGTAGAATCGTTTATTTTTTGGAAGCACAAGCCTCCAGATTCACTCGAAATTTGTCTAAATCCATTTCCTTCTATTATAAATGTCCCATTGTTATGTCCACAAATTAGATTATTACCCATCTCTGCAAATGACCAAACTTGTCCTTGGGAGTTTCTAATTAACTCAAAGGAACCATTTGTCGTTTTCATAAAAACACCTTGATTAGTACCTAAGTACATAGCTCCTTTATGATTAATACTAGCATATACGGTTCCTAGTTTTCCTTGTTTGTCATAATAATATCTTTCTGGCTCACTTAGTTTTATTAGATTAATACCTTTGTCCAGCCCGACCCACAGGTCGCCTTTCTTACTTTCGTAAAGGGCCAAGACAGTATTATTCGAAAGTCCATTTGATTTATTAATATGAAAGAGTACTTGAAACTTATCATCTAAAACATACAACCCATTTAGGATTGTCCCTATTACATAACCACCAGTTTTTAAACGGATAACTCGATTAATTTGATCTTCTTTTAGAGCACTAACAATATCCGTTTGTATAGGATCCACAATATTAGAGTTTAATAAAAACAAACCATTAAACTGTGTAGCAATTAAGGTCTCAGATGAGTTAGTACCTTCTAGTACTGCTGCCACTTTAACTTTATTAGCAAACTGATTCGTTACTTCAATTGGGGTAAAACTTCCATCTAAAAATTTCATTATTCCTCCGGATATTTTTGGAATAAAAAACTCATTATTGACTGCATTACCAAGCATGATGTTTTCTGGTGGAAGGTACTTGAATACTGTACTATAATCGTAAACATAAACATCTGCAAAAGACTGAAAAACAATCTGTTTTTCATCTCCATACATAGCCCATATTTCTTGTCCGCTTTGCGATAATATAGAGTCTGCCAAGGGCACTAAAGTTGGTTTATTCCTTTGTGAGTTATCTATATACCCAAAAAATTCGTAGCCCGCTACATAGGTTTTGCAATCAGAGCCTACAAAAATAGTCCTTGGTCTTTTGTTATGAGGGAGTTGGACCAATTGCCAACTTAGCCCATTAAAAATTAATACTCCATTAGAATTAGCAATATAAGTTAACCCATTACAGTCTTGATCTATATCCCAATTTTGAGATGCGGCATTATAATCTTTAGTATCATAGGCAACAATAGCTGGCACCTCCTGAGCATTAAGAATTATGCTTCTTATAAAAATGATTGAAAATATTAGAACTTTTATACTTGACATTGGAAGGTGATCTGACTACAATAATAATCTAAAAAACCGAATCAGTAAAATATTTAGCGAATACTGTGACTGGTAGTCAGTTAAAAATTAAATGCCCCTTGAAAATACAAGCCACTCTCTCCAAGTCGATTAAAATTATATTCAAGACTTAGCTTGTAGTTATTATAGATTAACATATCAATCCCTGGACCACCTCCTATCTGCCATACATTGGATAAAAAATTATTTTCATAGTAAGTAGGCTCATTTACAAATCCAAAATCTAATGAAGCCCTTAGCCATGCAGTAAATGGAAATAAGTCAAATTGCTTTATAAACATATACTTTGATACATCAAATACATTATCATAAAACCTAAACTTAAAGTCAGTTCTTGTCAGAAAAAAATCTATGCCGTCTACTACATATAATTCATAACCCCTCACTTCGTCCCCATATCCCAGGCCTGAGTTATTACCAAAACCAACTTTGTTTCTATTTAAGTTTATTTTGCCTTTTACCCTACCACCATAAACCAAGTTATTTGATAGCTTAAAATATTTTTCAAACCCACCAGAGATACTTAAATTATCAAAATCGTCAAAAATTCCGAAACCTTCCTTCTTTATATTTAAGAAGAGTAAGTATCCTCCTTCTGGATATGTTGGAAATACTCTTTTATCATACTGAAAGTCATACTCTGCATAAAAGAACTTTATTTGGTTCTTTCCATCTAAAAAATAGTTAGGGTTTAATCCTTTAGCGATCGTGTCATCTATTTTATTATCATGATACTCAAGCCTAAAACTATGATAACTATATGCATTTGATCTATTGGAAAGGGAAAGGCCAGCTCTAAACCTTGTCACTATGACCCTTTCATCAGGATGTTGATAAAACAAGCTCTTATTACCCTCAGTAATATATCCTGTTTCTTTTTTAGTACTGTAAAACAGCGAGCCACCTAACCCCCATTGGCCAATAAAATATGGATAGTTATATACAGCTTCATATTTCTTAGTATAGCCACTTTGATATTTTAATTTTAATCGATCCTTATGCCCTGTTAGGTTTAAGTGGTCTAATCTAACTCCATAATTAGTCCTACTAAAATCAAACCTGTGTTCCTTCCACCAAACATTAAAACTCCTATCTGCATATTCCCAGATGACTGATGGATAGATATACCAATTTTCCTTTAAATCAATTAAAATGGTCAATGTTCCAGACGAGGTATCCCACTCTTTAATATTAATGGTAACAATGTTGAATAGTCCGGTACTTAATAGTCTCTTTTGATTTCTTTCGATTTCTTTTCCTAAGGCAGATAGGCTAATTGTATCCCCAATAGCTATATCAAGTTCTCTAAAAATAACACCATCTTTAGTAATCTTATTACCTATGAACTGGATGTCTTTAACGATAACACTCTGACCTGTAACGCTGGTATTAACAATGAAGCAAAATGTTATTATGCTTAAAGTTTTATATACAAGTTTCTGACAAGGCACCAAAATATTTGGAGTTATTATAAAAGTGATGATTAAATGTCTTGGTTCATGATCTCCCAGAGCAAATCTTTGAGTTCTTGTAATCCATATCCAGAAACGGAAGATATAAAGACGTAAGGTATGTTGACTTTTATTTGAGAATCAATTAACCCTCTTAATTCATCATCTAACATATCTGCCTTAGTAATAGCCAAGACTTTTGCTTTATCAAGTAACTCTGGGTTATATAATTCCAATTCAGTTAATAGGATATTATAGTCTCTATTTATGTCTTCACTATCACAAGGAATCATAAACAACAAGGTACTATTACGCTCAATATGTCTTAAAAATCTAACACCAAGTCCTTTACCTAAGTGGGCATCCTCAATGATACCTGGAATGTCGGCCATGATGAATGACTTCAGCCCACGGTGATTTACAATACCTAGGTTAGGTACCAATGTTGTAAAAGCATAACTAGCAATTTTGGGCTTAGCTGCAGTGATTGAGGATAATAAAGTAGACTTACCTGCATTTGGAAAACCCACTAATCCAACATCTGCTAGCAATTTTAATTCTAATATTTTCCATTCTGTCAATCCAGCTTCTCCAGGTTGAGCATATCTAGGAGTCTGATTGGTTGGAGATTTAAAGTGGGCATTACCCTGACCTCCTCGTCCACCAGCAGTAAGTATTATCTCTTCGCCATCTTCTTTGACCTCACATTCTATCTCACCAGTTTCAGCATTTTTGGCGATAGTACCTATTGGTACTTCAAGAATGACGTCTTCACCATAAAGTCCACTACTATGCATACCTGTTCCATGCCCACCGTCTTTGGCAATCACATGTTTCCTATATTTTAAAGGTAGTAACGTCCACATTTGCTTGTTACCTTTTAATATTATGTGACCTCCTCTACCACCATCTCCACCATCTGGACCACCCATTGCAGTCCTTCTATCTCTCAATAAATGGGCAGACCCGGCTCCACCTGCTCCACTTCGGCAGCAGAGCTTTACATAATCTACAAAATTTTGATCCGCCATGTTATTCTAAAATAATTACTTAATTAGTCTGTGTAAGGTTAGGAATTATACCCATCAATAACCTTACAAAGCTTGTCAAATATTTGATCAATTGTTCCAACTCCTTCTATAGTTGTTCCCTTATCCTGATGGTTATAAAAATTAAATACTGGAGCTGTCTCTTTGTTATAAATTTTGATCCGATTTCTAATAATAGATTCATCATTATCATCAGCTCTACCTGAAGTCTTACCTCTATTGAGTAGTCTAGCTACCAATTCTTCTTCATTTACATGCATAGCAATAAGTCCTGAAATACTTTGGTCAAGCTCATCCATTAATTTATCAAGAGCTTCTGCTTGAGGTATTGTTCTAGGAAACCCATCTAAGATGTACCCTTTTACATCAAGATTAGCCATGACTTTATTCTTAAGCATTCCAATTGTAACTTCATCAGGGACTAACTCGCCTTTAGACATGTACTCTTTAGCCTTGATACCTAGAGGTGTATCATTGCCCATTTCATATCTAAATAAATCTCCTGTAGATATGTGTAATAATCCATATTTTTCAACTAGCTTTTCTGCTTGTGTTCCTTTACCTGAGCCAGGCGGCCCGAATAAAACTATATTTATCATAAAATTCTTTTGATTTACGTAGGGTGGCAAAGTTAATGATTACCATCGAATTAAGTAACTTATCCTAAAAAGAGTTCCACAATATCTTAAAGGTGATATAAAAAGTAGTATTTAAAGAGCAAAATTAATAATTATGCGTTAAATTATAAAGAAAAAACGCTTTATGGTTTCTTATAAAAACAAACCAGCGAACTAGCCATAATGCTTAAAAACACCTACTTTACTCTACCTATAAATTGGAATATTATTACAGAAGTAAACATCATGAAAAAATAGGTGAAAAATCTCCATACAGACATTATTATCTTCATTATATCTCCAGTCAACAAGTCTCCAAACATCAACACAAATGCTGCCTCTGCTCCTCCTGATGCACCTGGAGTAGGCACAAATAAAAGTCCCATGGTGAGTATCCACTGCTTTATATATACTTCAAATAATGTAAAATCTATACCTAGTGCATGGAGTAAAATTGCCAAGATGGTAAATTTAGCCATCCATTGTAAAAATAGAAATGTCAGACTAAAAAGGAAGAGGAGTTTACCTCTTTTATATATATCTTTATAAGCATTCCAAATCTTATAAAGAGAACTCTTAGCAGATTGCCCAACTGAAGATAGTTTAGAACTAATCCTTTCTGGCAGCATTTTATTAATCAGACTAGGAATCCTGATACCTATTCTTGGCAATAGCATCAAAGCAATAATAACGACAAGGATAGTGTAGAGTAGTAATTTTTTTTCTGCTAAGGAAGTCAACAGTGTTGCTAAAGTATCATGCATATAGTACATACTTAATGCAATACCTATAGCATAAAACACGATATCTTCAGTAGCCGATAAGAGTACTAAAAAAGTAGCTTTAGATGTAGACATGCCTTTGCTAATCAACATAGCTAACTTAACTGGACCTCCCCCTATAATGGTGGGGGTGAGTGCAGAACCAAGATCATTTGAGATGATTATGGTCATTGCATCTTTAAATGTCAATGGATGATCTACAAATTTAGACCATACAAAAAGTCTCAATGCATGAAAAACCGTAGGTAATACTGCTAATATCCCTAAAGGAATTAGATAATACCACTTTAACTTCTTTAATGATTCAGTAATGTCTCCTTCTACCGTAAAGTATAAGAATGCTAAATGGCATAAGATACCAATGCCAATGAATATTATTAATCCATTGGTGATTTTTTTAAAATCGATTTTTTTTACAATATCAGTAGCCAATTTTACTTAGAAAGACTTTATGAATTAAGTAATGATTTGATGGTCACTGCGATTTGCTTACCGTCAGCTCTACCAGCTATCTTTGCATTAGCTGCACCCATAACTTTACCCATGTCTTTTATACTACTAGCTCCCGTATCCTTGATTATTTGAGCAACAATTGATTTCAATTCTGCTTCACTCATTTGCTCCGGCAGAAACTTTTGTAGAATCTCCAACTCCTCTTGTTCTGTTTTGGCAAGGTCGCCTCTATCTTGTTTTAAAAAGATATCAATAGACTCTTGTCTTTGCTTGGCAAGTTTCTGTACCAATTTCAACTCTCCTGTCTCGTCTAAAACAGTTCCGCTACCATCAGTATTGGCTAACTGGATAGCTGATTTTATATATCTTAATGTCCTTAAAGCAGCTTGATCTTTTGCTTTCATCGCTGTTTTAAGTTCTTCCATTACTCTCTTTTCAAGACTCATTTTTATTTAATTTTTCTATTCTATTAGTTAGTGCTTCAAAATCTCTTACCGAAAGCTGCTCTGGTCGCTCGGTAAATATTGGTTCATTTAATATATCAGGATCATCAATAAATACTTTTAGAGTATTTCTTAGCATTTTCCTTCTCGAATTGAAGCTTGTTTTTACTATCTGCCTAAACAGCCGAGCATCACATTTAAGTTCCTCGACACCATCACTGCTTAATCTTATGACAGAAGAATTTACTTTTGGTGGCGGGTTAAATGCACCAGGTGGCAACTGCAGCAACATTTCTCCTTTGTAAAACGCCTGAGTCAATACCGAAATCACTCCGTATGTCTTAGATCCAGGAGGTGCAATAATCCGTTCTGCTACCTCTTTTTGAAACATTCCTACCATCTCTGGAACCATTTCATGATTGTTTAGCATCTTAAATACAATCTGAGAAGATATGTTGTATGGAAAATTACCAGTAATATAAAATGGTTCCCCATCAAAGGCTACATTCAAGTTGAGTTTTAGAAAATCTAGAAATATGATGTCTAGGTTTGGATAGTATCTGGAAAGATAACTCACCATATCTCTGTCCGCTTCTATCGCTTTAAGGTTAATATCTTGATCTTTAAGGTACTTGGTAAGCATTCCTTGACCAGGCCCAATTTCTAGCACATTCCTAATGCCTTCTTTTCTAAGTAAGAAGTTACCAATTTTCTCTGCTGTAACTTCGCTGGTTAGAAAATGCTGACCGTATGATTTTTTAGCTCTCAAATTATAGTTTTATAACTTTCCTTGTGATAAACTCATTTTCAGATGTACCAATAGTGATCAGGTATATTCCGTTTTGTTCTGGGAGGGCAATGTCTAAACTTAAAATATTGTTTGAGTAAATAATCTGTTCAGACATGTACGTCTTATTGCCTAAAGCATCAAAAACTCTAATCCATATCTTATCATCTACTTTAGATTCAATACCAATCTTTACATTTTGATTGGTTGGATTAGGGAATGGGTTTGAAACGACGATGTTGTCATTGAACCCAAGGTCATTTGTAGCAGTCAATATCTCACAAGCATCCGATATTTGATCACAATACAACCTTGATGCAAGGGAGCAGTCTAATACAAAAGGGTTGACTTTACCATCTTGGTATTTTGCAATTTGATATGTTCTATTCCATTCTCTTTCATCTACTAGATCATCAAAATGCCATTTGCATAGTGTCTCTTTTTGAATTCCAAAAAAACTTGGGTCAGCAGCAGTTGCCTCCTCCCTATACATTGTGTAAAAGTAGAATATTCCTCTTGCAATATTTCCTTTTACCAATTCTCTTGGCTCAAATACGGTTTGTGTATTGTTATGGTCTAACTCACTGTATCCATCAATATTCGAAGTTGGTATGTTTTTAGTCTTTATATCGTTTATATACCAAAAATCTGTATTTGCATCAAAGGCATCACCGTAAGGGTGACTACTTCTATCGCTATTTACATTTTCTCTGGAAGGATATAAGTGGTGCATATCGCTATTCCCCAATCCACTATCTGCTCCTTTACTTTGTGGGTAGCTGTGTTCTGCATTGATTCCTTTACTAAATGCATCAACTGTTGGATCAGCGCTAAGGTTTAAAGTGATTTGATACCCAGTATACACACATTCTAACTTATTGCCTGGCAAAATATCTATGAGTTTGTAAAGCGTATCTCTAGCTTCGCCGTAATCAAGATTTGTCGTTGCTTTATATTCCGATCTAAGATTATAGTATAGGTCATCTCCCGACATACCTTTAAACACATTTTTATGGTCAAATTGTGCTGAAATCGAAAAAGTAATAAGTAGTAAGGCAAATACCCTAAATGTGCAATTCATTTTATAAAAAGATTTTAAACTAAGGTAAAGGTACTATTTTTGGGAAGTTCAGATTACAACTTTGAAGTGATTAACGGAAATTTATTTATCTCCATGTAAAAGTCTCAATCATGTGATTGATATCTTTGGACAAGAAATCGACTAAAACTTTTGTAGAGTCAGGGTCTACTTTGTCGTTAAAGTATAATGATCCTCTAAAGAAATTCGATGTGCTATCGGTCAAGTAAAATTGAATTGGTGTAGCCACTGGGCCTTCGATATTAAACAATAATCCATATACTTTTTCAACCTTATTTTCGATCAAAGATTCTTTTCTGTAATTAGCTTTGGTATTATGTTTTCCTGCTAATTTAAAAGCATCACTTATTAAATCATCAAATTTTGTTTTATCATCAATGGCAGTATAACTGCAATGTATTTCTGCATTTAAAGCTGGTATTCTAAGATCAAACCAACAAGGGTCAGCTGGTTGACCATCAAAGAAAAAACTATCTCGAACTGTTGTACTATAATCGGGAAATTCAAAAGATAATTTACAATAATCCTGCTGGACTCTTACCATAGTACCTTGAGGAAAATCAACTCTAGGATACATTCTTGGTTTTGGTACAAAGATAGGATCATTACAAGATGTAACAATGATAGTCAATATTAGAATAAAATATCTCAAAACTCTATGTATTTACTAAAAGATTAATTTTTTCAATTCTTCTATTGGTAACAGTTATAATTTTAAGCGTTACTTCTTTTATTTTTAGTTCTTGTTCTACAGCAGGTATGACTCCTAAGTGTTCTATAATCATCCCACCAAGAGAATCAGCATTGCCTTTTACATCATCAAAGTAACTTGGACTTTCACCTATTACTTTACTTACATCATGTAATAAACTCTTTCCTTCAAAGATATAATTACCCTCGCCTAACTCTATATAATTTACTTCCTCTTCTTCGTCAAATTCATCCATTATTTCTCCAATAACCTCCTCCATTATATCTTCCAAAGTAATAATTCCTTCAGAGCCGCCGTATTCATTAACAACTATGGCCATGTGCAGCCTTTTCAACTGAAACTCCCGTAAAAGATCATCAATTTTCTTTGATTCAGGTACAAATAGAGCACTTGGTCTAATTAATTTTTGCCATTCAAAATCTGGCTTTTCATTGATATGGCCAAGTAAGTCTTTAATATATAGAATACCTACGACTGTGTCAAAATCTTCTTCATATACAGGTAGTCTAGAATATCCAGATTCTTTTAATATTCTTAATACATCTGAATAAAGCGCAGATCGATCTATGGCAATTACATCAACCCTTGATTTCATAATTTGCTTAGCAGATAGGTCACCAAAATTTATAATACCTTTCAAAATATCCATATCTTGTTGAGACTCCAAATCATTCATCCCAGTAAGCTCTATCGCTGTATCTAAGTCTTCTTTACTTGACCCTGTCTGATAATTTCTGCTTCTTGCAATCCTTCTTTCTATCGTATTTCCCCAATTAACCAAAATAGAACTAAAAGGGGTGAATATGAAATTTAGAAACTTTAGTGGGCCTGACATTAAATGAGCAAACCTTAAATTATCAATATTGGCATATATCTTTGGTGCAACCTCTCCAAATAACACCAATATAAAAGTCACAAAGACTACTGTCAAAAAGAAGTTAAGTCCAATGGCAATGGTATGAGCTTCTAATAAACCACCTATGATATTATCTGATAAATATTGACCAACTGTCTCTAAAGATGCAGGAGGCAGTAAGTTATTTATAACAAGTTGGGTGACAATTACTATCGCAATGTTCACAAAATTGTTAGATATTAATATGGTGGCTAATAACCGTTTAGGCTTTGCCTTTAAGGCTAATATCCTGTGAGAGGCTACTGTGTTTTCTTCTTCTAAGGTTCTTACATTAGATGCATTTAATGAAAAGAATGCCACTTCTGATCCAGATATTAATGCTGAGCAGATAATTAAAATGATAAGGAACAATATGACTAGTCCTAACTGAACTGACATCATTTGAAAAAAGGATAAAAATAAAAACCCTATTAAACTGGGGGGGTCTGCTTCCAATTTGATTACTTTTTAATTAAAAATGTATCGTTAATGTTAAAATGGCAGATCATCCTCTGGCATTTCATCGACGGATGCTTGTTTTGGCGGAGTAGTTGTAGCTGATTTTGTAGGCTGTGGCGACTGAGTTGGTTGTGCAGTCTTTGCAGCTTGTATTGGTTTTGCTACTGGGTTATCTCCTGAACTGTACGGATCATCTTCTTCACTTGGGAAAGAGCTTCCTCCATCACCACTTCTTTCTCTTCTGTCTAAAGCTCTTAATATTTGTCCTTCTACTTCAGTAATAGACTTTTCAACTCCATTGCTGTCTTGGTAAGTCCTAGTTCGTAACCTACCTTCTACATAGACCATGCTACCCTTCTTAAGGTCTCTTTCTGCTAACTCAGCTAAGTACCTCCATACCACCACTATGTGCCATTCCGTACGGTTTTGCCATTCGCCAGCCTTATCTTTATAACTTTCGTTAGTTGCTACAGAAAATCTTGCAACACTTGCTCCATTCTCTAAATGTCTAACTTCAGGGTCTTTTCCTAAATTGCCTATTAATGTAACCTTATTAATCATTGTCTAGTTGTCTTTGTAAATTCAAATATAGAAAAAAAATATTTCATAATGCGTTAATTGCTATGTAATAAGCACACAATTTAAAATCTATATTTTTATAATTAAGTGCAAAATTAAATTAATTATCGATGATACTGTCAATATGTTTTGATAATATCACAGGAAAAGCAAATTTTCGCTTATTTTTATTGTTCATTAATTGAAAATCACTGCCAATCTGGTCAATTTTACTTACCAATTTTACTTTATGAATTGTTACATAAATATTTTGATGGGAAAGAATATGTTTATCGAGCCTATATGTTGATTTTATTACATATTGGTCTGATAATTTAGGTAAAATACTTTTAACCAGATCATCAATTTTGGTCTTTAAAGGATGTAAATCAGTCATCATTTCTATTAAAGGAAAATCAAAAAGGCCTTGCCAGATATCTTTATTAATTCTTTTAGATATTACTGTATTTATGCCATCAGATACGATGAAGTAATTAAAATATCTGGTTGTTTTAGTTATTTTTTTTGATTTCGTGGGTATAAAAGAAACCAAGTCTTGATCATACGCTACACATACATCACTAAATGGACAACTAACACAGCTTGGATTTTTTGGTGTACAATAGAGTGCTCCAAAATCCATAATGGCTTGATTAAAAGCAGCTGGCTTATTTGGCAAAAAGACTTTATCTAATTTTAGTTTAAGGTCTTTAATTGTTTGAGATTGATCTATTGGATCACTAATGCCAAAATATCTCGACATCACCCGCTTGACATTGCCATCTAATACTGGATATGGTAATCCATAAGCGAAACTTGCTATAGCAGCCGCTGTATAATCTCCAACACCTTTTAATGCTCTTATGTTTTCATATTTAATTGGGAAAATGCCATCATGCAACTCAACTATTGTTTTAGCTGCAAAATGTAGATTTCTAGCTCGACTATAATATCCCAAACCTTGCCAAGCCAATAATACTTGCTCTTCGGTAGCATTCGCCAAGTCATTAACTGTTGGGAATAGGTCAATAAATTTAAGGTAATAAGGTGTGCCTTGCTCCACTCTGGTCTGTTGGAGTATGATCTCAGACAACCATATTTTGTAGGGATCATTAGTAGATTTCCAAGGGAGTTCTCTATCTATCGATTCGTGCCAAATAAGTAGTGTTTTACCAAATGATGATGCCAAATTATTGTCTAAATTTTACCATTATCTTCTCGATAAATCAATTGAGACATTACATGCCCAACTTTTCCTAATACTGTTTTGTCAATTATCGTGATATCGTCTTTATGTGTATGGTGGTAGTGACCAAAAGCAATCGAATCTTGGCCTGACACATTTTTCACTACTGGTCTATTGATTATATCTACCATTGGAAATCCTCTAAACTTCATCACATAGTAATGATCATCTACAATAGTATCTGTATCCTTTTCTGTAAATAGATCACCATAACCCAAATGGTCAGCCAAAGACCAAATTTTATTTAATTGTGTTAGTGCATTATTGGCAGAAATAGCCTCATGCCCAAAGTGAGCATCTTTAGCTCCAATCATATCAAGTAATACGCCATAGTTAGCAAAGTAAGCAGGTTTGTGAGGATTCTGTCCCCAGTATTGAGATCCAAGACACCAAGATTCCATGGCACCATTTGGTTCGCCTTGATCCTCAGCATCAAATAATATGATATCAATTCCTACATAAGTCAATGGTTTATTCTTCATCATTCTTGCCAACTCAATCAGTGCTGCGGTCCCACTAGCTCCATCATCTGCTCCCATGATAGGCTTATTCTTCATCAAAGGGTCTTTATCTTTTTCTGCAATTAGCCTTGAGTCCCAATGAGCTGCCAACAAAATTCGTTTTTCTGCTCCTGGATTAAATGATGCAATGATATTATAACTAGGTGCATCTTTTACCCCTAGAAAATTTGCTTTAAACTCTTGAACTTCAACATTGGGTGTGTACTCCTTAAATTTAGCAACCATCCAATCTTTGCATGCTACATGTGCTTTAGTACCAGGTACTCTATGTCCAAAAGACAATTGTTTCTCAATAAAACTATACGTTGAATCTACATTAAAAGCTGGTGATTCAAAGGCTTCCAATTTTGGTGTTTCTGCCTTAGTGCCTTGATTTTTATCTTCTTTACAACTACTAAATGCAAATAGAAATAGTAAAAGTCCAACGAATTTTAATCGAGTGTTTAGTATCATTTGATATTATTTATAAGACCATTCGGTCCCGTTTTTACCATCTTTTATTTCGATGTTGTGCTCAGAAAGCCGGTCTCTTATGATGTCAGAAGTAGCCCAATCTTTATTGTCTCTTGCATTGTGTCGCAATTCTATAATGACATCCATCAATCCATTGATAGCTCCACCATCGGATCCTCCACCGTCATCGGCAAGACCTAAGACCTCATTTATCAAGCCTGCAAAACCAGATCTCAATACGTCTAACGTCTGATTACTCACTTCTGCTATTGCAATTTTACCATTTTTAAAACTATTGATCTTTGGTACTATCTCGAATAATTTAGCAATCGCTCTCGGTGTAGAAAAATCGTCATCCATCTCCGCAAAACAAGCTTCCATGGCATCTTCCAACTCTTTATCTAATAATCCATTGGTTTTAGTAGGAGATTCTAGAGCCAATACGTTTTTAAATGCCTCCATCAGCTTTTTATACCCTTTTTCTGCAGCTAACAATGCTTCATCCGTTAAGTCTAACGTAGATCTATAATGTGATTGTAACATAAAAAACTTCACCACCATAGGGCTATACCCTTTCGTCACATGCGGACTGTCTCCTGTGAATAATTCCTCTGGAGAAATCGTATTGCCATCACTTTTTGACATCTTTTTTCCATTCATAAGTAGCATGTTGGTATGCAACCAATAATTTGCTGGCTGGCACTTACAAGCTCCCATGTTTTGAGCTACTTCATTTTCATGATGGGGAAACTTTAAGTCGTTACCACCACCATGAATGTCAAATGTAGTACCCAAATACTTAGTGCTCATAGCAGAACACTCCAAATGCCATCCTGGAAAACCAACAGACCATGGAGAATTCCATTTCATTAAATGTTCTGGCGCTGCTTTCATCCAAATCGCGAAATCGGCAGAATTTTTCTTTTCTGATTGATTTTTTAGATCTCTTGTCTCTTGCAGTAAGTCTTCAAGGATTCTACCAGATAGCTTGCCATATTCTCCCGTTTCTTCCGCAAATTTTATCGTATCAAAATATACTGAGCCATTCATCTCATAGCCATAACCATTGTCGATAATGGTTTGAACCATTTCTATTTGCTCCAAGATATGACCTGTAGCCCTTGGTTCGATACTAGGTTTTAGGGTGTTAAACATTGCCATGATGTCGTGAAATCCATTAGAGTATTTCTGAGCGACTTCCATTGGCTCCAAGTTTTCTTTCTTGGCACCTTTTAGCATTCTATCCTCACCATCATCCAATAAATGACCAACATCGGTAATGTTTCTAACATATCGGACCTTATATCCAGCATACATTAGGTATCTATATATCACATCAAAACTGGTGAATGTCCGCACATTACCCAAATGAACATCACTGTACACCGTAGGCCCGCAGACATACATCCCAATAAAACCTGGATTGATTGATTTAAACTCTTCTTTTTGCCTAGAAAGGCTATTGTATAGTGTAATCTTCCTCATAAGCTGCAAAAATAGTGTAAAGATTTATAATGAGGGTAAACAGAAATGGTAAATTAGATAATTATTACATTTAAGTAAGAGACAAATAGTGAAAACAAAAAAGACCGCTCTCACAATCCTAGACTGTGGGCGGCCCTCGCTTGCTGATCTATTTACTTCTTCAATTTTCGTGGCGTTGTATATAATAGACGCATAAGACAATCTTTATGTTGGCTGATATTTTTGATTTAACACATTTTTAACCTTGATGGGATAATGGGGCAATAAATTTTAAGTTACTTTTATCAACCGAAGAAGTAATTCCCCTGTAGGTAGTGCCTGTATGCCTTTGGCATAAACTTAAAATTACTCCTTAGGGTTGACATTTTGTTTATATAATAAGGAAGGTCAATTCATCTCTCAATCATAAATACAATGTACTTCATTAATATATTGCTACAAAATTCATCAAAGTGAAAAAAAATTCTATTTTTGCACTTTCCCCCACTTATTTTAAATAATTTAACAACAAATAGTAGACTTTACTTTTTTGAAAGTGGAGATAACTGTAATAATTAAATAGTACAAAGAAAAAATGCGATTTTTAAATTTTTTCAAACAAGAGCTGGCGATTGATTTAGGTACTGCAAATACCTTAATTATTCAAGATGGGGTGGTTGTAATTGATGAACCATCAATAGTAGCAATCAATAGGACCACTAACGAAGTAATAGCCGTAGGGTATAAAGCCATGCAGATGCATGAAAAAACCCACGAAAACATCAAGACAATTAGACCACTAAAAGACGGAGTAATTGCTGACTTTCAAGCTGCTGAAGCTTTGATTCAGGGCCTAATTGGTATGATCGGAGAAAAAAGAAGATTTTTTACCCACTTAAAAATGGTAATCTGTATACCTTCAGGTATCACCGAAGTAGAAAAAAGAGCAGTCTTTGACTCTGCGGATCACGTAGACTCTAAAGAAACATATCTTATCCATGAACCTATGGCTGCAGCCTTAGGAATTGGTCTTGATGTAGAAGAGCCAATTGGTAATATGATCGTCGATATAGGAGGTGGCACTACTGAGATAGCAGTTATTGCACTATCAGGGATAGTAACTGACCAATCTATAAGAGTTGCTGGTGATGAGTTTACCAACGACATCATTGACCACATGAAGCGTAAACACAATCTACTGATTGGTGAGCGAACAGCAGAGCAAATCAAAATTAATGTTGGGGCTGCAACTGCAGAACTTGAAAATCCACCAGAAAAATTTGCAGTCAATGGTAGAGACCTTCTTACAGGCATCCCTAAACAAGTATTTACTACACATACCGAAATAGCTGAAGCATTAGACAAATCAATTGCTAAGATTGAAGAAGCGGTACTTAAAGCATTAGAAGACACTCCTCCAGAACTCGCTTCTGACATATACAAAACAGGTATCTATCTTACAGGTGGTGGTGCATTACTTAGAGGATTGGCTAAAAGGATTAGTAATAAGACCAAATTAATGGTCCATGTTGCTGAAGATCCACTTAGAGCAGTCGTAAAGGGAACAGGCATGGCACTCAAAAATTCACATAGGTATTCATTCTTAATAGACCGTAGATCTTTATAGTATTATTTTGATTAGGTTTTTTTTCTTGACTCTTGTATTTATTGGCTTTTGGACATCTGGATGTAAACAAGATAAAGTAAAAACAGTAATTAGTGATTCATTAGAAAAAACGTCAATAACCGACACAATTATCTCTATTGAAATAACTGATAATTCTAATAAAGAGTCCTTTCAAAAGATTGGTTGGACAGAGTTAACGATTAAAGACAATGTATCGATAGATATTAGATATGCTACCACTAACAACTTTACCAAAGAAGTTATTTATCCTTGTGAAGCTTGTTATATTCGGGATACATTCGCCCAAATTCTTTTACAAATCAATAGAGAATTTATAGATAGTTTTGGCTATCGCTTAAAATTTTTCGATTGTTATAGGCCTAGTCCTGTACAGCAAAGGCTATGGGATAAATTTCCAAATCCTACATATGTGACAAATCCCCTAAAAGGATCGATGCACAATAGAGGTATGGCTGTTGATATTACGTTAACCGACAAAGATGGTGTAGAGTTAGATATGGGCACAACATATGACTTCTTTGGTGAACAAGCCCACTATGCCTATGAGAAATTACCAAATCCTGTAAAAGAAAACCGAATCCTATTAAGAACGATCATGGAAAAATATGGTTGTAAAGGGATAAGGACAGAATGGTGGCATTTTAGTTTGAAAAGCCCTTCATATGATATTGCAGATTGGGAATGGGAATGTACCGAAATCTAATGTAAGGACAGAAGTCAAAACTACCTCATTCTATAAGAATCCATTTTAATAGCTGCTCCTAGCATAATGGTAAAAGTCAAAAGAGAAGACCCTCCTTTACTTAAAAACGGCAGTGGAATGCCTATTACTGGCATTATACCCATAGTCATCCCTATGTTGATAAAGAAGTGGAGGAAGATAATCCCTGCAATGCAATAAAGATAATTTCTTATAAATTCTAGTCTGGCTCTCTCTGCCATGATTACCAACCTAATGACAAGAAAAGAGAATAAAACAATAACGCCAAATACTCCTAAAAACCCTTGCTCTTCACCGACGGTGCTAAATATAAAATCTGTAGATTGTTCTGGTACATATTTTAACTTGGTCATCTCTCCATTGAGAAATCCTTTGCCAGCAAAGCCACCAGATCCAATAGCCAATTTTGATTGAATGATATTATACAAAGATCCGCTTGGATCACATTTCTCTGGCTGTAGCCAAGCATTGATCCTGTCTTGTTGGTGCGGCTTTAGATAAGTATTAAAAGCGTACTGAGTGCCAAATGAAAATAACAGTGATAAGAAAATGGAAACTCCAACTAATGTGATTAATCTAATATTTCTTTCTTTATACTGTAAAAACATTGCAACCATAGTACCTATAGCAGGAGTAACCCATGCTCCTAAAAATAATCCTTGGTTGTAAAAAATAAATGACGCCAAGAGTGAGGCTCCATAAATCGAAGTCGAACGTATATCTATTTGATAGTTGAATAATAAAAAGGCATAGGCCACATACCATACTAAAAGCAATACCAAGTTAGTGCCAGCAATAAAAGATAATATAAAGATAAAAATAAGTACAAAAGCTAAAAAGTAAAAACTTGGTGAAAGTCCTTTCCTATAAAGTAGCAAAAAAAAGGATAAGAAAACAATGGCACTTCCAGCGTCAGGCTGCAATAATATGAGTAAAATAGGAACGAAAAATATACCCAAAGTCGTGATCATTACCCTATTGGAAGAGAAGTCATGCTTTTTAACACTCATATAACTCGATAGTGCTAATGCGGTCCCGAACTTAGCTATTTCTGAGGGCTGAAAACCAACAGATCCGAATGAAAACCAAGATTTTGCCCCTTTGATTTCTGAACCAATTATCAATACCAAGATTAATAAAATAAGACTGATCGCATAAATAGGATAGGCCAGAGTATTCCAAAAATTCCATTCAATATTAAGCACCAATATGAAAACCACAACAGATATACCTACCCAAACCGTTTGTTTACCGATTTCAGAAGTGAAGTCAAGAAAGGTGAAGGTGTTATCTGGGTTATTAAATACAGAATATAACATTAGCCAACCAATAGTGATTAAGCTAAAAAATACAGCTATTGTTGGCCAGTCAAAGTTTTTAGCTTGTCCAGCATTCGCTTTTGTCATCTAACAAATTCAGTTTTTTCGATCTCATCTACAACTGGTGTAGCTAAAGGAAAATCTCTTTTTATTTGGGTTAAAAAGGCCATTAATTTGGTCTTGTTCTCATATGCTCCTACTCTTACTTGGTAATATGGGGCCATATGACTCCATGAAGTCTCCATTCCAGGATAAAGGCTTCTAAATTTACCCCTAGCTGATTCCATTGCCCTTCTGTCGTTTGTAGATATGATTTGAATCCTCCAACCCTTGATTGTAGTTGTGCTATTATTATTGTTAACATATTTAGACATCAATTGAGACACCTCATATGACTCATTAAAAGAAACAGATTGAGCTTCAATGTCAATGGTAAAGCCAAGAAATGTGATAAAACAAGCTAAAATATATTTCATTTTATAAATTCAATTTTCTTAAAAACAAATGTACAGCTATTATATCATACAAGAATAATCAGGCATGTAGAAATAACTAAAATATAAAGGATAATATTTCAAATATTAGCCAATTTGATGGTATAATTATAAAAATTATTAGATTTGTAACACATTGAAGTAATTTAAAATAAATAGTGTTAATTCTTATTCAAGCAGCTGAAAACCAGCTTTTCATTAAATTTGATTCCCTTCCCCGTAGTACAGTGGGATGAAAATAGAATTTAATATCAATCTGAATTTCAAGTGGTACATGCCGCTTTTACAGGGGTGCACTTACATGCCATTTACACATGTGTATTTAAATGACTTCATTTGAAATTACAAAACTTAGCATGCAAAACTTACATTTATTAGGATTAGATCTTGGAGGTACCAAGATAGAAGGGGCTATATTGAATGCTGATGACTTGTCAGTATTAACAAGAGAGCGGATACCAACAGAAGGAGATAAAGGGTACCTACATGTACTTAATCAAATAAAAAAAATAATTGACTCACTTTCTGCTAGTTCGGGGTTGACATTTAAGAGTGTAGGTATTGGTACACCCGGTACCCTAGATCCGATCCTAAACAGCATGAAAAATTGCAATTCTACCTCACTTAATGGCAAGCCAATGAAAGATGACCTTCAAAAGCTATTAGGCATGGAGGTTAAAATGAGTAATGATGCCAATTGCTTTGCTATTGCCGAGGCTCAATTGGGCATAGTAAGAGATGAATTACCAAATGCAAAAAATGTATTTGGGGTCATAATGGGTACTGGTGTCGGTGGTGGTCTTGTAATAAATGGGCAAGTAGTGTCTGGCAGACAAGGTATTGGTGGAGAATGGGGGCACAACCCATTAGACGAAGAAGGAAACGCATGTTACTGTGGTAAAATAGGTTGTGTTGAAACCGTAATATCTGGTCCTGCTCTTGAAAAGTATTATCAAAAAGTATCAGGCGAAAAGAAAAACCTTAAAGATATTGTTGCTGATTACAGAAAAGGAGAATGCAAGTATGCGTACATGACTATGGAGCGTCTTTTTCATTATTTTGGAAAAGGAATTGCCGTAGTAATTAACATTTTAGATCCTGAAGCGATTGTTATTGGGGGCGGTGTTGGTAATATTGATGAACTATATACCTTAGGAGTAGAAGAAGTCAAGAAACATGTGTTTAATCATAGACTCGATACTTTATTTCTAAAACCAAAACTTGGTGATAGTGCTGGAGTCTTTGGAGCTGCTTTGTTATAAAGTTAGGGAGAGCCTTTTTCTATAATTTGAATTTAAATGCTTCTTCACAAAATTATAACTTATCCCAAACTGATTGGGCAATCTTATCAGTAAGGTCTTCTATAAAATAACTTCCTGCCATGACATCTTGGTGCAAATCAATATGACTTTCTAGCTGTAGAATATTTTGAATATTTAAACTTAACCTATCTTTTTTGCTATCCGAAGACTTGCCCCAACTTTGTAATTGTACTACATTAGCACCACCAATATTGGCCGATAGAGCAGTACATGTCTGATGGATTAAGGTATTATGAAAATCTCCTTCTATAACACTACTATCAATGTTGGCGATGACTGTAAGCTCTTGGAATGGCAGATCTAAATCTCGGTATAGATTTGCAACTAATATGCGCAATGATCTCAATCTTGCAATCTCTAAAAAAAACTGATTGCCAAGTGATATCTTAATCGCAATCTTTGAAGGTTTTTTTACTCTTATCGATTCAAGAATTTCTAATAAAGAATTAATCGGATTTCTATTATCACTACTAATTATTCTAGTAATATTATTGAGGTCCTTCTTTTGGTGGTTTTGATCGTGTATTAATATTTTAGAAATTACGCTTGTATTATAATTTCTTTCAAGATAGTTTTCGAAGTTCTGAGTTGATTTTTGACCATCAAAATTTACTATTGGCAATATATAATCTAGTCTCACTCCTTTTAACAATCCATCTAAATCAGTATCATCTGAAATATTAAACTCTATAGATTGAGCACCATTCTCAAGTGCAAATATTAATTCCTTATTAGTACAATTTTTGTTGAATTCAACACCAATAAATCTATCTCCTATAGGTAACGAACCATTAGTAACTACAGTATTAATCTCCAACGAAAATGGATTATACTTTACTCCTGGAGTAATTTCATGATAGTATGATTCTATAGGTTGGTCTTTGATAAATTTCTTTATCTGAACCTCCCAATCGTTGTAAGTTGCTTTGTCAAACATTGTAATTATTGTAACACAAAAGTACCAAAAAAGATGGATAAAGTAGAATGATGTATTTAAATGTATTTGCACCTTCTATTGATGGAAGGAGTTAATTTTGTCAACAGTAATTACACCTAAGTATTCTTAAAATTATGATTTGGCCATAAAACTTATTTATCTTGTCCTTTCTAATCGATATTTAATGCAATCTATTCCAATATCTGAAATCTTTTCTAGTATGAACTCTCGGGGCTCACAGTTGAACTTTGACGGTGATATTAATGAAGTGACAATAGATAGCCGTAAAGTATTTACACCAGATTCTGCAATGTTTTTTGCCTTAAATGGAGCCATAATCGATGGTCATGATTATATCAAAGATGCGATAAATAAAGGGATAAAGACTTTTGTAATAAGTAATGAAAAGTACATCAAAGAGGTCGCAAATTGCAATTATATCTTGGTAGATGATGGCATCGTTGCATTACAAGAGTTGGCATTACACTATCGTTCAAAATTCAAAATAAAGACAATAGCAATAACAGGTTCAAATGGTAAAACTACTATAAAAGAATGGCTCACACACCTTTTAGTTAAAAGGTATAAAGTAGCTAAAAGCCCTGGCAGTTATAATTCACAAATCGGTGTGCCGCTATCAATGTTTCAGATAGAAAGTCAACATGAGTTAGGTGTTTTTGAAGCAGGAATATCTATGCCTGAAGAAATGCAAAACTTAGAAAAAATAATCCAGCCCTCTTTTGGAATCTTTACTAACATAGGTGAAGCTCATAGTGGAGGATTTACGGATGAAAATCAAAAGATAAAAGAAAAACTGAAGCTTTTTGAGAATGTATCTGATCTTATAATTTGTGCCGATCACAAGTCAGTACTGGACAACATTCAACAATTAAAATTAACATGTAAAATTCATACTTGGGGTAAGGCCATTAGTTCTACTCTTTTTAGAGTATTAGATATAGACAAAAGGCAAACCACAAAAATCAAAATAGATTGTAAAGGAAGCTCTTATACTTTTGAAGTAAATGTAACTGACGATGGTTCAATTGAAAACTTGTTGCTTTGTATGGCGAGCCTACTGGTAATGGGTTACACAATTGATGAAGCTATTGCATTGAGTAAAGAGATTTTTCCACTACCTATGCGATTGGAGATGTCTTTGGGTCTAAATGATTGTACCATTATCAATGATGCGTACAATCATGATTTGACTTCCTTAACAAATGCTTTAGAATTTTTACAAAAACAAGTTGGTAATAAAAAGTCGTTAGTTATTCTATCAGACATAGAACAATCAAGTATGTCAGATTCCGCAATAAGTTCTGCTTTAGGAGATTTGCTTAAAAAGTATAATATTGACACAATCTGGTGGGTTGGGCATCAAGGAGAAAAGTTTTCACATAAGACATTCAATAATAAACAGGAAATATTAGATCATCTCAATACCACGAGCATTGCAGAGGCTTGTATATTGATAAAAGGGGCTAGAAAATATCAGCTAGAACAATTAAAAAAGGCCTTTTCGAGTCAAAGACATTCTTCCACATTGACAATAGATTTGGGAGCACTTGATCACAATTTACAGACTTATAACAAGTTTTTGAAACCAGGGTGCGGTATCATAGCTGTCGTCAAAGCAGGAGCTTATGGATCAGGGAGTGTGGAGATGGCAAGACTGTTACAATATCGTGGGGTAGAATATCTAGCTGTTGCATTTGCAGATGAAGGTGTAGCTTTAAGGCAAGCTGGTATCTCAATTCCGATTATGGTATTAAATCCTGACGTGGACAGTTTCTATCATTTGCAGCGATATAATTTAGAACCCGAAATCTATAGCCCTAGCCTACTCAAAGCATTTATACAATTTAAAGTACAATATCAAGCCACAATCCCTATCCATCTAAAGTTAGATACTGGTATGAATAGATTGGGAATCAAAATCCAAGATTTACCAAATTGCTTAGATTTGATTAAAGAGTACAGCTTAGAAATCGGTACTGTATTTTCTCACATGTCAGGTAGTGAAAATGCCGATGAAGACAGTTATTCTATAAAACAGCATAACTTATTTGAGCAGATGTCAAATGTTGTAGCTAAGTCTCTAGGATACATGCCCAAAAGGCATTTTGTCAATACAGGCGGCATAGTTAGATTTAGTGATTTTCACCACGACTTGGTCCGCTTAGGTCTCGGTCTTTATGGCATTGACACCACACTAGAAATAGAACGTTATTTAGAAAAAGTCCACACTTTTACCGCGAGAATCATCCAAATAAAATGGGTGAACGATGGTGAAAAAATAGGCTATAACCAAAAAGGTATTGCCTTTGGAAAAACTAAATTAGCCATTGTTAATGTTGGATATGCAGATGGGTTGCCTAGAGGATCTGGACTTGGCAAATACTCCTTGAGAGTAAATAATGAAGACGCCCCAATCATTGGCAATGTTTGTATGGATCTAACAATACTGGATGTTACCAAGATAAAAAGCTGTCAAGAAGGTGATCAAGTAGAGATATTTGGACCAAATAAACCTATCGAAGAATTGGCTAGAATAAACGATACAATACCTTATGAAATCCTTGCCCGAATATCGAGCAGAGTTAAGAAAGAGTGGATATTAGGATAAACATTATAGTGATCGAATAAAAAATCAATCCCATAATTTGTACTTTCTAAACATTCTTTTAGAATAAGAATGCTTTTATTTACGTATTACTAATAAGAAAAAACTTACTATGAAAATAGGGCTCTTACAATATGATGTAAAATGGTTAGATGTAAAAACTAATTTCAAAACCATAGAGTTTTACTTGAGTAGTTGTGATGATAAGCCAAATATTATCTTTTTACCCGAAATGTTTGATACTGGTTATATCATGGAGCCCCACAAGATTCAAAATTTTAACCCCGAGTATTCCATCTTAGAAATGACTAGATTAGCTGGTAAATACAAAGTTATTTTAGCTGGATCAATACCCAATAAAGTAGGTGAAAATTATTATAATTCTTTCTTTTACGTAAATGGAAAAGGTATTATTGGTCAATATGATAAAGTACATTTATTCTCTTTAGCGGGTGAGAGTCAGCATTATACATCTGGCAAACAACCAAAAGATATTGAAATAGCTAATATCAAGATTAGGCCTCAAGTATGTTATGACTTAAGATTCCCTTATAGTAGTTATAATAATTCAGGATACGACATCTTAGCATTTGTAGCCAATTGGCCAAAGCCAAGAATCTCCCAGTGGCAAGCACTATTAGAAGCAAGAGCAATTGAAAACCAGGCATATGTCATTGGAGTCAATCGTATCGGCTTGGACGCTAATGGGTATGAATATAATGGTCACTCAATGGTTGCAGATTATACTGGTACTGTGGTATTAGATTGCCAAGATAAAGAAGGGCTGTTTACCATAAATATCAATTTGGAAGAGATGAATAAATATAGGTTGAAATTGCCTTTTTTACAAGATCAAATTAAGACTGCTTTTTGAAATGTCCTTGGATCATATTAGTTATTATCCTAACTACTTCTTTAGTATCGGTGAGTCATGCTCAACAAAAATATTTTGTTAAGTTGCAAAATATTGACCTCTTTGATAAATTGGACATTGAAGAAAATAAAAAATACGACTCCTTATCTATAATCAACTTGCTCAACAATGAAGTACAAAAATTAAGAAGTGATAATTACCTTTTAGCAAATATAGACAGCTTAGTATATCGAGATTCTACTTGCATGGCAACAGTCTTTATTGGAGATAGGTATGTACTAAAATCATTAAATTATGATGAAGAGACAGAACTAATTGTGAAATCAGCTGGTATGTTTTCGCTTAAGTACACTACCAAAAGGCTTGATAGCACTTTTGTAAAAAAATACCTTGGTGATGTATTAAAATATCTGGTCAATAATGGATATCCTTTTGCAGAAGTAGGGTTTGAGAAGGTATCCATTGAGGGATCAGAAATTACAGCTGACTTATCGGTCAAAAAAAACAAATTTATAACCTATGATACCTTAGAAAGTAGTTTTGACACAATCATTAGTCGAAACTTTATGTCCAGATATCTTGGAATAAGGCCAGGCCAACCTTATAGCCATAAGAATGTATTAGATATCAAGAAAAAAATCTTAGGTGCAGGATTTTTAAAACTAAGAAACGATCCTTATGTCTCCTTTTATGGTAATAAAGCATTAGTTAGGTTGCCTTTAGAAGCTGCAAAAGCAAATTCTTTTGACTTCATCATAGGTGTTTTGCCATCAAATGTAGGAGGTCAAAGAAAATTTAGTGTCAACGGACAGTTATCTACCGACTTACTCAATAGGTTTGGTCATGGCGAGCGAATCACTTTAGACATCAGAAGGTTGACTGCAGAGGATCAGTTATTATCCTTAAATGCTAGTTACCCATACCTTGCTGGACTACCAATAGGAGTAGATGGAGCATTCGAATTGAGGTTTAACAGAGGTATAAGCATAGACCTTATCACCAATATTGGTGGACAATACATCACAAGTGGTGTCAATTACATTAAAGCATTTACCAACTACAAAAGCTCAAATGTGGTTAAAGTAGATACTATGAGGTTAATCACGACCAAAAGGTTACCTGCTAACTTAGATTATAAATTCTCTGGTGGTGGACTTGAAATATTCAGACAAAATCTTGATTACAGATTCAACCCAAGACGAGGCTGGAGTATAAAGTCTCAGGCAAATGTTGGGATTAGATCAATCGTCCCCAATCAAGGCATTCAGAGTATTAAGAGGGAAAATATTGATTTTATTACAGCTTATGACACTTTACAACTAAAATCATTTCAAGCAAATTTAGATGTCTTGGCTAGTTTATTCATCCCAGTAAAAACATTTGGTACTGTAAAGTTTTCACTAAATGGAGGCCTTAAATACAATAATGGAGTTGTCATCGAAAACGAACTATTTAGGATAGGCGGTAACAAGCTTCTTCGTGGCTTTGATGAATTGTCTATTCTTAGTGATTATTATGCAGTTTTCACCTCGGAATTTAGATTGATTATTGACCAAAATTCTTTTCTATCATTTCCTTTTATTGACATCTCCCGAATGCGAACATATTTAGAAGATGTACCAATATGGGATACTGCATATGGAGTTGGTTTGGGCCTTAATTTTGCTACAAAGGCAGGCATTTTTAATGTGTCATTTGCCGCTGGCAGTAGACTGAATAACCCAATAGAATTTAACAATACCAAAGTCCACTTTGGATATATTAATTTGTTTTAGATAGAAATAAAATCAAACCAATCCCTCTCTCAATGCTTTTGTTACTGCAGCAGCAACAGAATTGACCTGTAGTTTTGCATATATATTAGAAATATGCTTATTAACCGTGGCATAAGAGATAAAGCACTTATCAGCAATCATTTTATAGCTGTACCCTTCCACTAAAAGGTTGAGAATTTCTTTCTCTCGATTTGTGAGAATAATATCTGAGGTAGAAGAACTTTTTTGAGTTGTATTAAATAATTTCAGGACCTTGAATGCTACAGAAGGTGTCATCGGAGCTCCACCTTCCATGACTTCTTTAATTCCTTCGATGAGTTTCATTGGTGACTTTTGCTTTATGATATATCCGTCGGCTCCTGAGCTTATCGCTTCTAATATTTTACCTTCCTCTTCGAAGATAGTTTGCATAATCACCTTAATTTCAGGATACGCTTTCTTTACCAGTCTAAGGCCTTCAATACCATTCACATTTGGCATGTTTATGTCCATCAAGATGACATCAGGCAGATTGGATTTGAGCCGATGGACGATATCAGTACAATCAGAAAATATACCCACACATTTCATCTCGCTCATTGCGTCAATCAATAGTTGTAAGCCTTCTCTTCTGGCTATATTATCATCAAATACTGCTATTTTATAGTTTCCCATATTTTATTTATTTTGGGTTACGGTCGGTTCTGTTTTCGGATTCCAAATAAAACGTATTTCAGTGCCTTTATTTACTTCGGATATGACACTTAAGTTTCCACCCAATTCCTTGGCACGAATTGCCATATTTTTAAGGCCGTTCCCACTTAACAAAGAATTTTTCCTATTTGTACTTTGATCGAAACCTATTCCATTATCAATTACGGATAACTGAAACTTATTTTTCTTTTGGCTTAATGAGATTTTTATTTCTGATGCATTTGCATACTTAAATGCATTATTGGTCGCTTCTTTAAATATAAGATAGACATTTCTTCTCTGTACCATATGTAATGCTACCTGCTTGATATTCTCATCTACTGCTAATGACACCTTAACCTCAGTGGCATCGCTCAACTCAGAAATGTAAGCTCTCATTCTCATTAAGAGGTTATCAATTTTATCATTATCAGAATTAATAGCCCACACTATATCATTCATAGATTCCATCACTTGAGTCGTACTTTCATTGATCCTTAAGAGCATATTTTGAGTAGCATTGGAGTCCGTATCTGCCATTTTTTGCGCAACTGTTCCAAATAATGAAATACTTGAAAGTGTAGATCCAATCTCATCATGTAGGTCTCTAGAGATTCGACTTCTGAGTTCAATGATTTTTTCTTTTTGGTTTTGACTATTCCTATATAATGCATATACGATTCCTACGATCAGACTTGAAGATAAAAGTACAAACCACCATGAATGCCACCATGGAGATGCAATAGACAAAGGCATTGAAATAGTCTTTTTAGACCATGAACCATTATAACTAGCAGCTTTTACTTTAAAAGTGTAATCGCCAGAATTGAGGCCAGGATAGGTTACTTTTTGAGCACTTTTGAGATAATTCCAATCGTTTTCTAACCCTTCTAGTTTATATGCATATTGTATTTTGTCATTTTTATAAAAATCTAGCAATTTGAATTCAAAAGAAATGAAATTTTCATCGTGTGCTAGATTGATAAAACTGTTTGTAATTGGATAATTTTGATTATTGACTTTGATAGAAGTTAATACTAAGTTTTTGGAAGAAGCGTAAGTTGAAATTTCTTTTGGAGAGAACATATTAAAGCCATTGATGCCTCCAAATAACAACAAATTATCTTTTGTTTTACAAACTGCATTTGTATTGAATTCGTAACTCTGGACTCCTTCGTCTGGCATATATTGTTGACTTTGAAGTGTCTGAGTGTCAAACCAGCAAAGTCCTTTATTAGTCCCTAACCATAATTTGTTTTCCTCATCTTGTGCAATCGTATAAATTGTATTGTCAGGCAGTCCTTCATTTGTTGTATATCGCTCGAATGAATTGCTCTTTTCAATATATTTATTCAAACCTCCATTAGATGTTCCAACCCATATGTCACCAAAGGATGAAGTGATGATACTTCGAATATCATTACTGCTAAGGCTATTATTATCGTCAATTGAATTTTTAAAAACATCTATTTTATTTGTTTCCTGATTAATTTTGAAAAGCCCTGCACTTGTTCCGACCCATATTTGTCCTTTACTACCTTCAGCAATTGTAAAAATTTTATGAACATCCTTTTCACTTCTACGCCATTTTTTAAAACTATAAAAGGTAGCTTGGTCACGAATATTCTTAAGATTCCCATTTGCCAATAAATCAGCACTTATTCTAATGACACCGCTCTGCATTGATAACCAGAAATTGTTTTGTGAGTCAGTTAAAAGGGCATTAGAAGCAGAGAAACTAGTCTCAGGAAATGAATCTGTTAGATCAAGAATTTTATTATTGGTGTAGTCTAAATAGAAAATTTCGGCCTCTTCACTTTGAACCCAATATGTAATAAGCAAATTTTGGGCATTGTCACTCGCTATTGCCACAGCGCCATTTTCAGGATGTGGAGATGGCAAATCGCCTGGCATAAGTAGCGGTCTAAAGGTTTTATCTTTTTTATCAAAAATATTTATGGATGTAATTGAGCCAACTATTATATCTTCCTTCCATTCAACTAAAGTCCGAATATTATTGGCATAAGCATTATTTGAATTTGACAGTGTAGAAATAAAAGTTTCAAAAATTGGTTTTTGAAAGTCCGCTTTGATAATTCCTTGACCAACACCAGAAATAAGAAAGGAATTTTTATCAATTTTATATTCTGGTATTGTTGAATTATTATATAATGAATTGGTGTTATTTGGTTCTGACAAATATTGATTGATGTTCCCATTTTGTGGATTTATAGTAAATAGCCCTTCTTTTGTTGTACCAAGAACTAGGCCGCCATCAGTTGTTTCAATTGCATTATGTGAATTGTAAAGTTTAAAATTATATTCAATGCTATGAACAGTTTTAGTAGAAGATAATTGATAGGTTATCAAATCATACCTGTAAACAATGTAGTTTAAACGGTCAATTATCCACCAACAATTTTGACCTAGTAGTAATGTAGAATATTTAAAACTCCATTTTTTATCCTTAAAAACTTGATCATATTTGAGGAAATCAACGAATTCATTTTTTGTTTTATCAAAATACATAAGTTCTTGATGTGTAACCAACCAAATTCTCTTATCTATTCCTTTTACAAAATATGCTCGACCCAAATCTTTTGTTTCGTCAGTCTTATATGTATGTGTTTTGAATGTATTAAGATCCAGTTGAACTAACTTATTTTGCTTGTCAATAAACCATATTTTTGAATCTTCAATTGTATTCAAAATGTACTGAGTATTCTCTATTTCAGGTACTTTGATACGAGTCGTATCAAAGTTTGGCAATTCAATTTTATATAGATTATTACGGCTTAAATCCCAAAAGGTGACAGAATCAGTTTTTAAAATTTTGCGAGAACTAGAATTATATGGAATGCTTGGGATTTTACGAACATATTGTTGTAAAGTATCAAAGTAGTAAACCCCTTCTTGACTTGCAAAGAATAAGTTTCCCTGCCCATCATCAGTCATAGAAACGGCAGATATCAGACTCGAAGATGCTAAGCCTTGAGTTTCTCTATAGGTTTTAAAAATTTTACCGTCGAACCTTGTTAATGGGTTTGCTAACCAAATATAACCAATACTATCTTGACCTAAAACATTCATTGTCAAATTAGGCAATCCATCTTCTATTCCGTAGCGAGAAAATGACATATGTGAATCATCTTGTCCATAAGCATAACATCCAAGCAAGAAGATCAGAATAATATGTATATATCTGTTCATTAATATAAATACAGTGTACTCAACATATTTAATTGATAGTTAATAATTTAATAATACAAATGTAAACAAAAGGCATTAGGCATTCCTTATTACAATCAGTGATATTAGTGTAAATCGGTAAGATATTGTCATTAGAATCAATAATAATCTTATTGGAATTAATTACTAAACACTATAATTTAACGGAATATCATTGAAACTAGTAACATAATATTACACATCAGATATATAGTTTTGCATTATCGATTGAATATTAAAGAATTTTGATATTTACCTATACTTCTATTAATAACCTATTAAATCATGAAAAACATGAAACAACTATTACTTCTATTATTAGTCCCATTATCTGGCATATTGCATGCCCAAACAGGAAATGTAGGAATTGGAACTTCGTCTCCCAACCAAAAACTTCATGTAGAAAGCCTAGATACGACAGGTTATGCTGGTGCAATAAAGCTTAGTACTCCCAATATGGATAGTTCAAGTCAAGCTGTATTGATGTTTGGAAAAAATACAGGTACAAGAAATCAAGCAGAAATCAGATATCATTTTGATGGAAATAGCAGCATCAATAACCAATACCAATTCGGGTTTTCAAATATTCAACCATTTGTGTTTTTTAATGGCAATACTAGGGTAGGTATCGGAGAGGAAAATCCTGATGCAAAACTTCACGTCAATGGCAATGTTAAGGTTTCCGATGGTACTCAAGGTGCGGGTAAGGTGCTTACCTCGGATGCAGATGGTTTGGCAACATGGGCAGAATCTACAACAGATACTCTCAATATCATAGCAGATGCTGATAAGAATACGAACATTACAATTGATAATTCGGATATAATAAATATAAGTCAAAATGGAGTTCAATATTTTAAATTAGATAACGGTAAATTCCAATTTGTAAATACCGGTGGAAATACTTATATCGGAGAAAATTCTGGGCAAAATGCAGATCTAGCCCTCGGAACAGGTAATACAGCTTTAGGCCATTTAGCACTTCAAAGTAATATGGGTAATGCAAGAGATAACGTTGCAGTAGGATCACAAGCAATGCAAGTTAGTACTACGGGAAGAGAAAATGTTGCAATTGGAAGACAAGCATTGCAAAATGGAACTCCAGGTGATGGTAATGTTGCGATTGGTATGAGAGCATTAAATGCAAATAGTGGACAAAAAAATGTAGCTATTGGAAGAGATGTAATGAGATTTAACACGAATGGATCATTTAATACTTCAATCGGTCAAGAAAGCGGTAATCAAAATCAAGGATCACTCAATGTTTTCATGGGGTATCAGGCAGGCTTTAATGAGACAGGTGATGAAAAATTGTATATAGATAATTCGAATACTAATACTCCTTTGATTTATGGTGATTTTGCAAGCAACGCCGTTACAATCAATGGAACGGCAAATATAACAGAAGATATTATAGTGAACAATGTCGTCATTGGAAGAAGAGGAACTACTACGAATATGGTGGTTGGAGAAGGTGCACTAGAAAACTTATCAACAGGTCAATACAATACAGGAGTAGGTCAATTTTCTATGCAGAATAATGATGAAGGAACTGAAAATACTGGTTTAGGCTATAATTCTTTAACTTTAAACACGTCAGGTGGACAAAATACTGGCATTGGATCTGGAGCTCTATACAGAAATCAAACTTCATCAAGCAATACCGCTGTAGGATATACTGCTTTAGGAGAATCAACTGGTGGAGGTAATACTGCCATCGGTGCATCTGCAATGGTAGATTTACTTACAGGTTTTGATAATGTAGCTGTGGGTGCAGGTGTAATGGGTGGTCTAGGTGCAGGCTCTCAAAATACAGCTATTGGCTATAACAGTGGATCTTTAGCTATTGGAAATGGTAATGTATTCATAGGAAATAGAGCTGGATTTAATGAGACAGGAAATGAGAAATTGTATCTTGACAATACAGATACTACTACACCTCTTATCGGTGGTGATTTTGCAAGCAACGCCGTTACGATCAATGGGACAATACACATCACTCAAACTGCCAAACTCACTCCTTTAGCAACTGCACCTGGATGCGGAGCAGGAGATGCAGGATTGATGTACTTCGATGACACATCAAAAAAACTGAGAGTGTGTGATGGTACAATTTGGCAGGATACGTATTAAGAATCTTAATTAAATAAAGATTATGGCTGAGGAAGTCGATCTATCTCAGCCATAATTCTAATTTATAAAATAGCAAAAATTATAGGAGATATGACCATGAATCAATTTAAAATTAATAGAAACATTAATACACCAATTCTTTATACTAAACCAATTAAGAGGATTGTAATATCAAATAATAATGGCAACCACTTCATCAATCAAAATGCAATTTTATACCTGAGATCTGAAGGAAACTATTGCCACATATATCTTGTGGATGGCACGAGGATATTGTGCTCGAAAACGTTAAAATCTGTCTCTAGTCAACTTAATAAAGAACAATTTGTAAGATCTCACAACTCCATTGTTATCAATTGGAATTTGGTTACTCATATCAATAATTCCTTAGATGAAATCAAATTGGTAGGTGGAACTATTGTACCTATATCAAGGGCTAGAAAAAAAGAGTTAAAATGGAAAATCAACACTGAGCAAAACAAAGTGTTTGCTGAGCAGTAAAAGATAAAACATTTACTCCTATCCCTTCATCAAAGTATGATTGATATCCGTATTAGAAGCTTGCCATGCTGGAATTATTGACGCTACAAGCCCAATTATTAACGATGCACCAAGTAACCAAAGTTCTTCTCGTAAGAATCTCCATCCTGAGAAGCTATATCTGAAATCTTCCATTAGGTATTTTGCTGTGATTTCTATGCCTATGTGTGCTAAGACTGTCCCGATGATCCAGCCAAGTATTGTCAATATCAATCCTTCCAAGATTACTAAGAGGAAAATCTTAGACCTGCTGCCTCCTAATACCCTCATCAAGGCTAACTCGTATTTGCGCTCTTTCATGGCTCTAAATAATGAGATGAATATGCTTATCGCTGACACAAATGCTATCAAGAAAGCGATGACTCTTATTCCTTCAGTCCCAATGCCAATCATATTCCTCAGCTTAGTAATCTCATAAGCGGGAGAGGCTGCTTGCATATTGGTATTCTCATTGATATTTCTAGGAAAACTTAGGCTTTGAAAATTAGTCTTATTCTTATACTGAACCAATATGGCTGTGATCTGCTTGTCTTGATGATTTAAGAGATCTGCTGTGCTGTTGTCATGCTGATGGTCGTGGCTTGCATGATTGTGGTCTTCATGATTATGATCATATTTACTCTCACCACTTTCGTCAGTATTACTTGTTTCTTTGGGACTTTCTTCATCGTGGTCATGTACTGCCCATACTGTAGACGTACTCGTCAATATCAATTGGTCTATGACTGTCCCCGTCGGAGATAGTATCCCAACTACTTTAAACGACGAATGGTCGTGAGCTAAATTATCATCCTCTAACAATCCATGTGAACTCTTAAATTTATCTCCAATTTTTAATCCTGTTACATCAGCTACTTGCTTACCAATGGTCACTTCTAGATCGGATTCATACAACTTGCCTTCTCCCACTTTGGCATTGTACATTTTCATAATGTCATAAGAAGTACCTACTATTCTGTAACTTCGATAGTTATCACCTAAAGATAATGGCACTGCCAGTTTGATCAATGGATGTTTAGGGTTTAGGAATGCTTTTGCCTCAGATATATTGATATTTCCCGTAGGGTTATCAATATGATACATGTTACACAATATCAATTGTAGTGGACTTCCTTTAGCTCCAATGACTAAATCTATGTCTGCAAAATTAGATTCAAACTTTTCTTTCAATTGGGTATTCAATAACAAGAGGTAGCTAATCAGCCCTATTCCTAAAGCAAATAGAATCAACCCAATTAAAAGATTAAGTGGATGATGTATCGTGTTTTTCCAAGCTAACTTCAGCATTATGATAAGGTTATTGAGTGATCAATAAATGCCTTCAATCTGGCATCATGGGTTACGATTAGCAAGGCAGCACCCACAGACTTTGATTGCTCAACAAGCAGTTTTGCCACTTCTTTAGCATTATTATCATCTAAAGCAGACGTAGGCTCGTCTGCTAATATTAGTTTTGGAGTGTTGATCAAAGCCCTAACTATTGCAACTCTTTGCTTTTCGCCTTCACTTAATTGATTGGTATATTGTGATTTTTTATCTTTAATACCTAAAGCTTCAAGGTAGTCAAAGGCAATATTTTTATCAAATTTTTCACCCGATAATTCTTGAGATAACTCAAGATTTTCTAATACATTTAATGAAGCAATAAAGTGATTTTTTTGAAAAACAATACTGATGTTTTGCCCTCTGAATTTGTCAAGATTTTGATTGCTTAATTGTGTAATATCCTGATCATTAACCAATATTTTTCCCGAAATCGGGTTCATTAATCCACCTAATAAATGTAGTAAAGTCGTCTTCCCAATGCCTGATTGGCCTAATATCAACAAGGCCTCTCCTCCATTGACTTTAATATCAGGAAACTTAAACACTTTATCATTCTGATAATAATATGTTAGGTCATTGGTTTGTATCATAAATTTGTTTTCCTTTTATTTCTTTACTCTAGCATCAAAATAAATAAACTTTATCAGTGCAAAAGCTGTCAAAATATTAATCATCAATATTCCACTATATCTCCAAACAGATGGCATGTGGTACCTTATGTATGCATAATGGATTGGTTCAATTAAACAAGCTATAGACGCTAGTATAAAGACCAATACCACTTTGGCAACTGAAGTACTCCCAGCTACCACAGTATTGTTCATCGATAATGTTATGATTCCTAAGAATACAAATAACAGAGGTATTATTCTTGATTCGTCTCCAAGTTTAAACTCCATAAATCCAAGCCCAGCCATCAGTATTGCATTAAGCAATACAAGAAATGAAAACTTCATCTTCAATAATTTTTTATATTAAATTAAAATTCTTCATCAAATTCCTCTTCAAATTGATCACGTTTGACCTTTTTGTTAATGATAGACTGCTGCTCATCTTCTGGTTTTACTTGTTTATATTTTTCGCAATCTACCATTTCAGAAAAACCCGGTGGAGGATCTGCAAACTTTGCGTTATAGTTATAAATACCAGTACTATCACTTTCTAGTTTCTTAAGAAGTTTTTGAGCTATAGGTCGAGCCATCACGTACCCTTGTCCATCGTCCAATGTTAAAAATCTTATCCATTTGTCATCTCCGCCTGTCCAAACACCAACTATTAACTCTGGTGTTACTCCCATAAACCACCCGTCAGAATAATCATTGGTAGTACCTGTCTTTCCACCATATTGACTCTTTAGTCCCATGCCATAAGATCCACCAGTATTATTCCTTAACATATCCACCATAATTGCATTGTACATAGGATTTATGGCAGCGTTTCTTTTTGGTACAGCAGTATAGATGACCTTACCATATTTGTCTATGATGTTTTTAATAAATACAGGTTGGACGTAAGTACCTTGATTGGCAAAAGTAGTATAAGCTCCTACCATATCTAATAGTCTAATATCCACAGCACCAAGACAAATTGAAGGCACATTGGGTACCGCTAATCTTCCATCAGACAATTTCTCTGTTTTACTAATGCCTACATTATCTAGCAAGTCTCTTACGACATCTACATTTCCCAATTCTTTTATTAATCTGACAGTAATAGAATTTTTGGAGTATAATAATCCATGATACAAATTGTATTTGTTACCTGTAAACTCTCCATTTGCATTGGCAGGTGACCACTCTTTATCTACATGAAAATTGGCATCTCCAGGAGCAATAGTATATTGTATATCATCAAATGTCTGGCATGGACTAATCCCACCAAAAGCCATAGCTGCTGTGTAAACAAAAGGCTTTAGGGTCGATCCCACAGATCTTCTTGAAGTAGCGTGATCGTATTTAAAGTATTTATGGTTGACTCCGCCTACCCAAGCTTTGATATAGCCTGTTTTGGGCTCTACTGCCAGAGTGCCGTTTTGTAAAATCATATTATGTAACTTTACAGAATCTCTTGGCGTCATTTCTACTTCTTTCTCACCTAGCTCGTGATCATAAACCAACATTTTTACTGGTGTATCAAATTCTTTAATAAAAGATGCCTCATGGCCTTCATAGCTTTTACTATATTTTTCCCATTTGTTACTAGAAAGTAATTTTTGGTATTCATTTTTTGAATCTTTACTAATTCTTCTATTTTCTATTTCATTAGCAAATGAAGATTCTCCTTTTGAAATAGCTATTAGAGCTTTAAATACATTATCTGATGTAGATAAATCAGGAAAAGATTTTGTAATCTCTTCAATTGTTTTGCCTAGGTTTTTAGTTCTTAATATTCCATATCTTTCCGACGATTTCATTCTTTGGAGGAATGTCTCTGATCTTATTCCTTTTTGGATATCATCAGCATCATAAGTCCAAGGATTTCTACCTTTCCAGACCCGATCAAATCTTTTCTGGAGCCAAGACATATGTTCTTCTACAGCTTCTTCGGCATATCTTTGATAATCAAGATCAATGGTAGTATTAATCGTTAAGCCATCAGTATATATATTGTAATTAGTGCCATCAGGTTTTTTAATATTTTCATCATCCAATAGCTGTTTTACAAACTTTGTTAATTCTGCCCTGAAATAAGGAGCAGGACCATCGCTTTGTTCTGCTCTCATAAAATTAGACATATCTATTGGCTTTTGGATAAGACTATCTAATTCAGCTCTGGTAATAGCGCCTGCATTTTTCATTAATGACATTACGATGTCTCTTCTTTCCTTAGATATTTCAGGAAACCTTTTTGGATTGTAAAGACTTGGATTTTGTAGCATCCCTACTAAGACTGCTGCTTCATCAGCTTTTAATAAATCTTGATTTACATTAAAATAGGTCTGTGAAGCCGCTTGTATACCGTGAGCTCCGTTCACAAATTCAAATTTATTAAGATATAATGCTAGTATTTCTTCTTTTGTGAAATTACTTTCCAACCTCACCGCAGTAATCCATTCCTTTAGTTTAGCGCCGACAAGTGTGAAAGTTCTTTTAAAGAAACCCATATTACGCATACTGGGTCTTTTGAATAATAACTTTGCTAGTTGTTGACTAATGGTAGAACCTCCTCCTGAGCTCTTATCACTAAGTAAGACCGTCTTGACTGCGACTCTAAACAAAGCAGGAATATCAACGCCAGAGTGGCTATAAAATCTATTATCTTCAGTGGCTATTAAAGCACTGTGAATTAATGGATTTAATTCATCAAATCTGATTGGTTCTCGATTTTCTACATAATACTTACCAAATGGTCTGCCTTTATCATCATATATGACACTGGCTTCGTCATACTGTGGATTTTCTAACTGTTCAAAGGTGGGCAACCCGCTAGCTCCCGCCCAAATCATTAATATAATGACTAACAATACAGCACCACAAGCTCCTACCCAAAGCAGTTTAATAATTGAATCGGTATGATTATGTATCCAATTTTTGATAGATTGAAGTTTACTCAACACTCTCAGATTTAGCCCACAAAGCTAAGAATTAATCATAATTCAAGCCTTGGTTTTTTAAGTATTCTGTTTATTTGATTTTTAATAGGGGGCTGTTGTTAAAAAAGTACTTAAGTTATGGTGTTTTGATTTGATTTGAGAAAAGGAAATTACTTTAATAAGCTGTTTGAAACAACTTGTAACTATTTTATCTAGATCGCTTCATTATTGACTCGACACATTCCATGATTGATCTTCCAATTTAGATAATGTGCATAAGCCAACATGGTACCGCCCAAAACACTACATATATTGTGGATAAATTCATGACCATTTAATCCAAGTAATAAAAGGAAAATGCCCATAACCCCTGTACCAAGTGGTAAAAACGACCCATATTTATTATAATCTCTGATAATGGAAGATCCTGCAATAAACAACCCAGCTCCAACGATTACTATATCAAAGTAATGATTGTGTGTCATTCCACCTGATCCAATTAGCCCTAGTGAGAAAATCACAGGTACAGCTATGCAATGTATCGCACATATAAATGATGTGATAAAACCTAAAAAATCAATATTAAAGCTAAAAAAATGTTTCATAAGTACCAATCGAATTGCAAATATACACATAAACTGATCTAAATGCAATAATGTTGCATAAAGGATTTAATAATTATATCAGTTAATAAAAAAATTACCTTTGCCGTTAATTTTATAAATTATAAACCAAAACCTTTGAAAGTAATAGTAATAACAATTGGAGACGAAATATTAATAGGTCAAGTTGTAGATACCAATTCTGCTTGGATAGGGCAACAGCTCGCTTACCTTGGTGTTGCTGTGAGTGAAATAAAGACAATCAAGGACAACAATCAGAGCATTAAAAAAGCCTTAGAATATGGCATCTCTGAGGCAGATATTATCATTTTTACAGGAGGTTTAGGGCCTACAAAAGATGATATTACTAAAATAAGTCTAGCTGAATATATGGGAGTTGATATGGTTTTTGATCAAGGTACTTATGACAGAATAGTCGATATTTTTGTTAAGTTTGGTAGACCGATAAAGGAATCTCATAAACATCAATGTTTCATGCCCACTAATGCCACATTATTAGAAAATAGAATGGGAACGGCACCTGGAATGCTCTTTGATTTTCAAAATACAATGATAGTCTCTATGCCAGGAGTACCTTACGAAATGAAAGCTATAATGGCTGATCATTTGCTTCCAATGATAGCAAAACAAATACCTATTGATCAAAAAATATATAGCCGGACAATCATGACAGCTGGAGAGGGAGAAACAACAATTGAAGAAAACATCTCTCCTATTATTGATCTTCTACCTAATACTATAAGTGTAGCATATTTACCAAGTTTGGGAAGTGTAAGAGTCAGAGTAACTGGACGAGGAGAAATTAATACTATCAAGTCAATTGTAGACCACGCTATAAATCAAATGAGTGCTGTGCTCGGAGATATCGTTTATGCTCTAGATGGTATTAGCTTATCTCAAGCCATTATGCAATTATGCATTGAAAAAAATATCTGGGTCGGAACAGCTGAAAGTTGCACTGGAGGGTTTATCTCACATAGAATCACTTCAGATCCTGGATCTTCTAGCTATTACGTAGGTAGCTTAGTAACTTATACAAATGAATTAAAGCATCAATTATTAGGTGTCAACAATAAAACAATAGAACAATTTGGAGCTGTCAGTGAGCAAACTGTTATAGAAATGGCAAATGGAGGATTAAAGGTGTTGGGCTCAGATATTGTTATTAGTGTTAGCGGCATTGCAGGACCAAGTGGGGGATCAGAAGAAAAACCAGTCGGCACTATTTGGATGTGTATTGCCAACAAAAAAGAACACTTCGCCTTCAGAATAAATGCTACAAAAGACAGAAAGAAAAACATCGAATATGCTGGAAATGTAGCCTTAAATGCCTTGAGAAAATTTATTTTAAAACATTATTAATCACCAACAATATATTGAGTAATTTTATACTTAATTTTTTAATGACTAAACTTTAAAAGTAAAATGGCATTAGTAAAAAGAAATAAATTATTGTTAAATTAGTATCCTTATAGTAACAAACCTACCAATATAATTGTTATACCCTCGAAATTAATAAATAGCAAAATGAAATATTTTTCGATTATAGTCCTTACTCTATTAATGACAAATGCCAATGCACAATTTGGTAAAATGCTAGACAAGGCAAAAAATGAAGTCAACAAAGCAGTAAATAATGAAGATGGAGACAACACTTCAATGGGCCTCAAAGAAGCTCTTAACGCTGGGGTTTCCAAGGCAGTAGATCAATTATCAGCTAAAGATGGCTATTTTGCCAGTCCTTATAAAGTCTTAATTCCAGAAGAAGCTCAAAGTATTATTAATGTGGTAAAAAAAGTGCCTGGTTTTGATGATGTAGAAGAAAAACTCATTTCTAAAATGAATGAAGCGGCAGAAATTGCTGCTAAAAAAGCAACGCCAATCTTTATCAATGCTATTAAGAGTCTTACTATTAAAGATGCTACTAAAATCTTATTTGGAGATAGAGATGCTGCAACAAGGTATCTAGAATCATCGTCGAGATTAGCCCTTTATGACACCTTCTTACCTGTGATCCAATCTAGCCTAGATGAAGTAAACGCCAGGTCGTATTGGAAAACCGTTGTTGATGCTTATAACAAAATACCTTTTCAGAAAAAACTGAACCCAAATATTGACGATCATGTCAATAATAAAGCATTAGACGGTCTATTTTCACTAATACAAAAGAAAGAAGATGGTATAAGAGGAGATAAATCTCAAAGGACCAGCCCACTTCTTAAAGAAGTATTTGGTCGATTGGACTAAACCCTCATAGCCCTAACTATACCGCAATGTGATCTTCTACTTTCTGGATTATCGCATCTCTTTTTATGATTGAGTTAGTCATAATTTTGTCTGCTGTTGTGATAGATTTTTTAACAAAGTCTACATTATCAAATCCACTACAATTGATTTTTACATTTAGGTAAGCGCCATGAATTGCTGTATGAGTGCACAAAGCCCCAACACCTACATCTGAGATAGAACTTTTGTTACCATTACTAACCATCTCTGTCAGCATTTCGTATGAATCATACGCTGTTTGCATGACTGCTAAAGGTATATCGATGGCATAACGAGTAGCGTCATCCATAGCGCTTTTTCTAGCGGCTTGCTCTTGTTCTGTGTTTTTTGGAAGCCTTACAGCATCAATTATTTTATTAAATGCCATTGTATCCTCATCTACAAGATA
>JBBKVK010000358.1:0-2928 GCA_037968395.1 Saprospiraceae bacterium
ACTATATGGGTAGTGCAAGAATTACAAGCAGATTGGCAGGACTCGCTACAGTATTTAATGGACAAGGTGTAACAGGGAACCATACTAGCACATTGACCACTAGACAAATGGCAGATTTAACTTATTTCTATAGTGAGGCCTCTTTAGGAGCAGTCACTTATAACAATGGAATTCCCTTTGCTGATGACTGCAGTACGTTATCAGGGGAAGCCTACAAACAATGTCAATGTGAGCATTACAATATATGTAATGATGTAGTTTATTACTTTCACAGTGACCATCTTGGATCCACCTCATTTTTATCAGACGCAAGTGGTGAAGCATATCAATTTTTATTATATTTGCCATTTGGAGAGGTGATGGGTGAGCAAAAAGTTGCGAACTGGGAGACACCATACCAATTTAATGGTAAAGAGTTAGATGGGGAGACTGATTTGTATAATTATGGAGCAAGGATGTATGATCCTGGATTAGGGTTATGGTTGAGTGTGGATCCGCTGGCGGATAAGTATCCATGCATGACTCCTTATAATTATGTAGGAAATAATCCTATTAATGCCATAGATTTAAATGGCGATAGTATAACGCCAGTTGGTGCTCAGCATTTGCAAATGGGGATTATCAATTGGGACAAAGGTATGAAGGGAGGTAATGGTTATACTTTATACGGAGGAACTGGTACAGATCAAGAAGGTAATGAAACTCAAATGTGGGTAGCCAGGCAACACAATAATGATGGTACTCATAGTGATGACTATGTAATGGATACGTGGGATGTTTCAAAGTTTCGAGAAAATTCAGGATACTTTAAAGGGCAAGCAAATTTTAGACATAACTGGACTGCAATGTCTGGACATTGGACTGATAATTATAAGCTCGATAAATGGATGCAAGGAGCAACTTTGTATGGTGGAGGTTTAATTTCTTTAGGATCAAGATCCACAATTAGAAATGTGGATGATATTATATCAAACCCCAGTGCAATTGAAGGATTAACTTTATCTCAGGTTCAAAGAACAATAGGAGGAACAAGAGGTTGGAAAGAAGGTACACTTACCCAAGGAAGAAGTACTGGGAAAGGTTGGACAATGCACCAGATAAATAGCCGAGGTACAGACCCAACAGATTTATATATTCAGTATCATCCTGGAACACACCGACACTTCCAAGGTGCTCCTTATTGGAAAGTGTCATCAGGTGATGGAGGAACTCAATGGTTTAAAGCAGGACAATAGAGATATATGGAAAATGAAAACAGATATAGAAGGAAAGTAATTGAAAGTTTACGGTTATTATCGCTAGATTATCGTGATCAGATATCAATATTTCCTAGTTTTGTGAATGCCCCCTTTGAAGTATTAGACACCTTTTTTAATGCTTTTTTATTGTTGCCAAATTTAATAGAGAGTCAGCAATTTTGCTATGAAGGGATAGCTAATCTTCTAAGAATTAGATTTCTTGCAAACATGATCATTAATTTAGAAAATTTTGACACTATAACGGATGCTGAGTTTGAAGTAATGGAAGACTGGAAATTAATTAATAGTTTAGCTAAAGAAACGTTATATTTTTTTGGTGAGGAAGTTATAGAACCAAATTTGGACTTTATTTAATCTTAAAATCCCTCCGCTGGTTGGTGACCCAGCTATTTTAAGTCTCTCGTTATATCTCACGAGACAGGTGTGACTTAAAATTCATATTAGTAAGACAGCTGAAGATCATATACCTAGTAACGAAATCTTCAGTTGAAAATAAAGAGTATTGTCAAATACGTTATATCTTTACACATGTGCAAAGGCACAAATGAGTAGTTGAAAGACTGTGTAGAGGTGAGGAAGTGAGAGTTGAAAAGTGAGCAGAGGTTTATAAGTGTGGATCCGCTGGCAGATGATGCCCCTGCATGGACACCATATCATTATGTGCATAATAATCCTGTTATATTAACAGATCCTACTGGGATGAGTGCCGATTGTGAGGGATGTCCCGATCATATATATGCACCTATCGCTGATCATGTATACACAAAAAATTTGGCAAAAGGAATGACAACAAGTAATGGTTGGGAAGTGATCAACGTTGACAAAGATAAACAAGGTTATCAAGGTGCTCTTTACAGAGGTAATGAAAATTCTGGATATGAAGGTGAATACATTTATGCATCTGCAGGAACAGACCCTACTACATGGGGTGATTTAAAAAATAATTTTCAACAGTTAAATGGTAAGTCTTCATTTCAATATGCTAAATCGGTTGATGTTGCATTAGATTTAAAAGATAAGTATCCAACTGTTTCATTTACTGGCCACTCTTTGGGTGGAGGATTAGCAAGTGCAAATGCTATGGCAACAGAAGGTAAAGCTGTAACCTTTAATGCTGCAGGTTTGTCTAAAGGGACAAAAAACACTTTAGGCCTAAACAATAAAAAAGCTAATATATCGGCAAATATTATATCAGGTGAAGTAATACATCACTATCAATCAAGCTTTGGTGTACGAGCTGAAGGTAACATTACAATGTGGCCAACACCTAGAGATTACGGATTTGGTAGTAAGTCAATTTTAAAGGGTTTAAAAGCTTATTACGGAGGCGCTTTTTCTAAAAGATTTTTAAATCATAGTATAAAAAACTTCTTACCTCCTAATTAATGAAATACTAATGGAAAGTCATTCTTCAAATATGTTTTTATATAGTTTTTTATTTTTTTTGATGACACTCACATCTTGCGAGTTGATTCATAGTAAGCATGTTATTCAATTTAAAACTACCAATGCTTTTGAAGTAGCAAAGGCTATTGAGTCTAATAATATAAGACTAGTTAGAAAACTTATTGAGGATGACATTTCTTTGCTTGAAACTTTTGAACCAGAATTTGGGGATGATCTTTTAAATTTAGCTATTAATTTAAATAAATTTGAGATAGTAGTTATA
>JBBKVK010000359.1:0-15465 GCA_037968395.1 Saprospiraceae bacterium
CTATTAGGAAGATTTTAATCATGTTTAATGAATTTGATCATATTTATCTTTGGATCACAACATTTAATTAAATTTATGAATTACGTAGAAAAACTCAATACTGTCAAATCCGCTTTAGAAGAGATTAGCGAGAAAGCTCCAGCAATAATGCAAACTTTTGGTCCTTTGCATCAAGCATCGGTGAAAGATGGTGTTATCTCTAACAAGATGAAAGAGCTTATTTCTTTAGGAATTTCCATCACAATAAGATGCGATGATTGCATTAGTTACCATATGCATGATGCTATGAATGCAGGAGCAACCGAAGAAGAAATTTTAGAGACAATACATGTAGCTGTTTGTATGGGAGGAGGTCCAGCATTGATGTACGGAACTCATGCTTACGAAGCAATGAAAGAGTTTAAAGCAAAAGCAAAGCAATGATTATAAAAGACGTATTAGCTCAATTAGACCATGCCAGCCACCCAGTAATGAAGAGACTACATGGCAATGACTCCTTCAATGTCAGTATTTTAGGATTCAATAAAGGAATGATTCTAAAAGAACACAAAGCCAATAAACCCACAAAACTTACGGTAGTGAATGGTGGAGTGTTGTATAAAGAAGAAGGTAGAACAGTCACGTTAATGCGCTATGATGAATTAGAAATACCAATAGGAATTATTCATTCTGTAGAAGCATTAGAAGATAGTATTTGTATATTTACCCAAGGATAAATATTAATATTTTGGCATCATCTAATATTACAAAGATATTGATTAATGATTTTATTGATCATACTCTCTTAAAACCTACTGCAAACTTAACTGATATTAATCAGCTTTGTGAAGAAGCCAAAGAACTTCAATTTTATGCAGTATGTGTCAATGGTTGTTTTGTCAAATCTGCAGTTTCTTTCCTTGCAGATTGTGATGTAAAAGTAGCAAGTGTTGTCGGTTTTCCACTAGGGGCATCATCTACAAAATCTAAACTGGAAGAAGCTGTAAATGCCGTAAAAGATGGAGCTGACGAAATTGATATGGTGGTCAATATTGGTGCAGTGAAGTCTGGAGATTGGAAACTGGTAAAAAGCGAAATTGAGCATATTAAATCAGCCATTGGAGAAAAAGTATTGAAAGTAATCATTGAAACGTGTTACCTCACGGATGATGAGAAAATTGAAGTTTGCAAACTTATAGCAAAAACAAATGCTGATTTTGTCAAGACATCTACAGGTTTTGGTACTGGAGGTGCCACTCTGGATGATATAAAGTTAATGAAGTCAGCTATTGAGGGCTCTCATCTTAAAATAAAAGCATCTGGAGGTATAAAAGATCTGTCTACAGCTCAAGAGTACATAAGTTTAGGTGTTGAGCGAATAGGTACTTCTTCTGGAGTATTGATATTAAAGGAATTTCAATCTTCAAACTACAAACCATGAGCATACATATAGAAGCAAAAAAAGGAGACATCGCCGAATCAGTATTACTTCCAGGTGATCCGTTACGGGCTAAATGGATAGCGGAGAATTTCCTAAAAGATGCGGTATGTTACAATGATGTACGAGGTATGTTGGGTTATACTGGTTGGCATAATGGCAAGAAAGTTTCAGTACAAGGTACAGGTATGGGTATACCTTCCTCATTGATCTATATTCATGAATTGATCAAGGATTATGATGTAAAAAATCTGATTCGAGTTGGAACAGCAGGGAGTTATCAAAAAGATGTGAAAATTAGAGACATTGTTTTAGCAATGGCTGCTTCTACTACTTCAGGTATTAATAATTCTAGGTTTATCAATTCAGATTATTCACCTACTGCCAATTTTGATCTATTCATGAAAGCTGCAAAATTTGCGGAAGAAAACGGAATCGAGATTAAGGCAGGTAATGTCTTATCTTCAGATGAGTTTTATGAAGATGATTTTGATTCCTACAAACATTGGGCAGACTTTGGAGTGCTTTGTGTCGAAATGGAGGCCGCAGGGTTATATACTATTGCTGCAAAGTATAAAGTGAAAGCATTGGCTATCCTCACAATATCTGACTCATTGGTCACGGGAGAAAGAACCTCTGCTGATGATCGAGAATCCTCTTTTGCCAAGATGATTGAAATAGCTCTTGCCTCAATTTGAAAGAGTACTAAATATAACTTATTATATAATGATATTAACAAGTAGCTTGGCTTCATAACTAGACTTTTTGATATTACTAAATTGTTGATAGTCATAATACTTCGCTCGCCGCCAATAAGCATAATACTCCATGCCCAAACGTAACTTTTTATGGATAGGGTAGTAATAGTCGAGTCGGACGATATTGCTAATCTCTAATCCTCTTATATCTTGCTTTGTGTACATTATCCAGTTATTGTAAGACGCTGTAATATCTCCAAAATATTCGGTTTTAAGCACCATTTCTGACTCAATAGCAAAACCTCTTCCATATACATAATTTCTTTTACTAGGTATTTCTTTTAGGTTATTAAAGTATTCGGCAGCTTCTGAATTAGAACTGCCGATTGTGACTACTCCTGCCTTTACAGAACCGATATAAAATGACTTACTAGTAAGGGATATTTTTGCATAATAATCCATGGTGAGTGACATAGCCCCTAATTTAAATGATGGATTGTGCATAAAATCAAAATGCTGAGAGATCGCTAATATTGAATAATGATTGAGGTCTTTTTTCCAAATTGGAGCATGGGACGACACATTAAAATAAAGTGGGACTTCTCGAGTGTTAGACTTGATATCAAGCCATGACCTTAATATGAAAAAGTCAAAAGGCTTGTAGTTACCTCTATTAAATAATGATCCATGAATCATGAGATAATTGAAATGAAAATTACTAAGATTAGGGCCATTTGCTAGTAACTTGTATGCGCCCCCAAAGCTTACAGATGTATTGAGTTTGAAATCGTTTTCATCGGCTCTTGTGAAATTACGCATTACATCATCGTGTAAGTTGGCATTGAGCAAGCCCACAGGGTTTACAAGCCAAGCTGCTATGTGTCGTGCCGTTCTGTATTTTCGCTTTTTATCACTGGTTAGGAAGTGCATCGATAATCTATGTGTCAATTCCCCTAAATAAATGCCTCCATATGATGTGGTATTTAAATCTATTTCACTAGCAGGTTCTGTCTCTGCTAAAAACTCCCACATTAAGCTGCCACCTACCGTAAATGGGATAGATTGCCAATACGTATATCCTGAAGATCTAGCAGCATTGTAATAAGTAGAACCTTGATAAGGGTGACCAAAAAAGTTAGTGTCAAATCCATCGCTGTCAGATTTTAGTCCAATCTTTATATTTTCTAACCAATCTTTTGGTGTGACCTTGGCCCATTCTAGATCTCGTCCCCAAGCACTATATCTATTAACTAAAAAGTTGTTAGTAAGGATTTCAGATAAGGCAAGAAAAGGTCTATGTTTTATAGTGTTGGTAATTGCTATGCTATCTATTTGTGCTTTGGTGTTTTTGCCAATTATCAAAACACAAAAGATTAGAATTAGCCTAACAAAACTATTCATTACTCTTTTGATTGATAAATTTTCTAAATAACCAAGTTCCTTTTATTCCCTCTAGACTTTCGTTGAGTTTTTCTGATCCCTCATTTAGGTTAGATATGGTAGATTTGAGTTGATTAGTCATTATGGAATCATAGAGAAGGGTTTGCACTGTATTATTACCATTGACTGTCTGATCAAGTATTTGGTTGATTTTAGTAGTGGCATTAGCAATGTCTAAGCTCGCTGTACTTAGATCTGCAATAGCTTTTTTTGTACTTTTATTTATGGTATTATCTACTGAGGAGATCAAATTATTTACTTGATACTGGAAGGTGGTGTCTTTTAATAAATACCCAACAATACCTTCTCCTTTTTGTATGTCTTCCATACTTTTAGTCAAGGCAAAAGAAGTTTCATTTAAGTTATGGGAGGCAGTTTTGATATCGTTTATGGTATTTTTGAAAGACTCACCCATGATATCGTCATTGATTAATAAACCAAGTATACTATTGTTTTTGTTTAGCTGATTCGTAATTTCGGCCAGATTGTGGGCTATGATGTTAATGTCAATTAGAGTAGAATCAACTGAACTAAAAATCTCGTTTATCGAAGAAGTTGACCCCGAAATAATAAAATCGTTATTGTTTACCAATGGGGCATCTCCTGCAATAGGCATAATGTTAACTACCATATTTCCTACCAACCCACTAGTTTCTATAACTGCAGTCGCATTTTTTCTCATGTACTGTTTGACGGTCTGTTCGATACTCATTTCTACATTAATTTGACTTGCAGACTGCATCTTTATTTTCTTTACACTACCGATGTTAATACCAGAGTACCTAACATTATTGCCTACTTGTAGTCCTTTTACATCGTCAAATGCACAGTGAATGGTAAAAGTGGACTTAAAAAGCCCATCACTATTACCAATCAAGTAGATAGCTGTAATAAAAAGAATAGAAGCTATCACTACAAATAAACCTAACTTAACATTTTGACTTTTCTCTTTCATGAGTGTATTAATTGGTTTTGAGGTTCTTTAAAGAATGCTTTTACTTTTGGGTCTTGAGATTTGGATAGAATATCATAAGTATCAGTTTTGTAATTTATACCATCTTGCAAGATAATGACTCTATTGGATATTACTCTAGCGCAATCCATATCGTGAGTAATGATGATAGACGCTGTATCATAGTCTTTTTGAATCTGAAGTATCAATTGGATTATCTCATTAGACGTAATTGGATCTAGACCACTGGTTGGTTCATCATAGAGTATGATTTTTGGGCGTAGGATGATACTCCTTGCTAAAGCGATTCTTCTTTTCATGCCACCTGACAACTCTGCTGGCATTAGATCTATTGCATTTTCTAATTTTACACTCTTAAGTGCTTCTCTAATTATGGTTTCTTCATCATCTCCTAAGTTTAATTCTGGATGTCTCCGTAAGGGAAATCTCAAATTTTCTCTCACTGTCATCGAATCATACAATGCACTACCTTGAAATAAAAAACCGATTTTAGTTCTTATGGAATCCAATTCGTCTTTGTCAAGGTCCGGTATCGACTTTCCCAATACAAGGATTTCACCTTCATCAATGTCTACTAGCTTTACCAAACACTTGATTAGTACTGATTTTCCTGATCCAGATTTCCCCAGAATGACAAGGTTTTCTTTTGGGTATAATTCTAGATTAAAACCTTTAAGTACTTCATTTGAGTCAAACCGTTTTTTTAGTCCGCTAATTTTGATTAGTGCTTCTTTTTGCATATCTGTATTGCTTATGTTTTGCTCCATCATATCAGATTTCAAAAAATATATCTGCTAGCAATACTGCTACAAAATCGACCAAGAATAGCAACAAACTAGAAATTACTACTGCAGAATTTGCTGCTCTACCAACACCTTCAGTGCCTTTATCAGAATGGTATCCTTTGTAACACCCAATAAGGCCTATCACAAAGCCGAAAAAAAATGTCTTTACCGTTGCTGGAATAATGTCACCATAAGATAAGCTATCAAATACATCACTAAAATATAAGCTTAAAGTAACTTGTCCTTTTAAAGATTCTACAATAAAAGAACCAAATAATCCGACAAAATCAGCAGCAATTACTAATATAGGAAGCATAAAAACACAAGCTAAAATTCTCGTTCCTACAAGGTATTTGAGTGGATTGGTACCAGATACCTCCATGGCGTCTATTTGTTCTGTGACTTTCATGGAGCCTAGCTCCGCCCCTATCCCAGACCCAATTTTACCAGCACAAATTAATGCAGTGACCATTGGCCCAATCTCTCTTACAAGAGATATCCCTACCATTTTTGGCATAAATGATTCGGCTCCAAATTCTATCATTGTTGGTCTTAATTGTAATGACAAAACTACACCCATGATAAAACCTGTAGTTGCTACTAGGAATAATGATTGGTAACCAATTTTGTAACACTGCCTAAACAGTTCCTGCCATTCGAATGGTGACTTCATTGATTGCACAAATGCGTCAATCCCAAAAGCTGTTACCTTACCAGTCTCCTCAAGGAAAGCTGTTGTTTTTATGATCAAGTGATCTAAAGTAAGATTTTGTAGCATAGGTAAATTAAGTTGTGGTAAAGCTACATTGTTATTAACCTGATTTGAATGATATTAATCATAGAGAACCTTGATTTGTATCAGTATCTTTATATGGATTTTAAATTAAATTTAGGTTTCAATAGGAATAGAAAATGAAGGATAATAGCAAAATTGACTATCACCAAAACCATTTGAGGTCACTGAAAGAAATTGATTTTTATGAAGGGGAATTGAAATTTTTTGAGAATGAATTATCTAAGATAGTTTCAAAGAATCCAAACAACTTGTCCAAAATCGATCATGTAAATGAGTACAAAAAGATTTTTCTGAAAAAGAAATATAGACTCATGACCTTGAGATTGTTAATCCGATACCATGAGAGTAAGATGATGAATGATAACTTAATACCCGAGGAGGCTGATTACCATCATTTAACACTGGACGAAGTACAAAAATTTGTAGTAGATTTTGAAGAAATGAAACAAGGCTTTAAGCGCTTTGCAGCCCACAATGATTGAAAATAATTGGCAGTTGTAAATTGTTTATTTTTCATTAACCATTAACCATTAACCATTAACCATTAACCATTAACCATTAACCATTAACCATCACTCACAAGTTTTCCCACCCACATATTGACTCCAAAAGTCCATATTGAGTGGAAGGTCTACTGTAAGGCCACGATAGATCAGAAAGCATCCAAATATCAACGTGATATAAGGTAGTACTTTTCTAAAATTTTTCCGCCAATGGAATGGAATGGTATTACTACCAATGATTAATGACAACATAGCAGGAATTGTTCCCAAACCGAAAATCATCATAAATATCGCCCCACCAATTATTGTGCCTGTTGCTAATGAACCTGCCACTGCCAGATATACTAAGCCACAAGGAAGTAGACCGTTAGCCATTCCTAATAAAAATGTAGGGTATGCCTTTGCTCTGCTCATCATACTATTTAATAGGTTTCTGACCTTGGTATAATATGACCCTAATAGCGATGAAGTATTGATTTTACTTTCTATATCAATCGCAAATAGAAATGATATGACTAGCAGTAACCCTAATACTATTGAAAATACAGACTGAAGGTTATTAACCACCATTAAGTTACCAAATAGACCGAAGAACAATCCAATAAGAGTATAAGTAACTGTCCGGCCAATATTATAACTCAGCGCAGTAAATAATTCTGACATCTTAGAGGTATGCTCTTTATTGGTAAATGCTACTGCTAAAGGACCACACATACCTATGCAATGCATACTCCCAAACAATCCCAATGTAAAAGCTATGTACCACATACTTAAATGAAGAGTTCTCTTTCGTAGTAATATGGTTTCCCTTCACTTGTCCAATTAGTCTTTATTTTCCATTTGCCTTTGATCATCATGTCCAATGGTACTTCCATAATGTTGGTTGTGATATGGATTATAAAATCTTTCGTTTTATCTGACGGTCTGTACAAAGAAACTTCTCCTGTTACTTTTTTATCAGCTTTAAAAGTAACGACTAAAATATTATTAACTTTATCTTGCTCAATTGTGATATGACTGCTATCATTATTATTTTTGGTGGCATTGTAGTGTTGCTGATAAGCTAAATCTTTTGCATAATAATCATCTACTACTAGGCTGTGATCTACACTTCTTGAAGCTACAAGCACCATGATAAGTGTGCCTACAAATAGAATGAAAAACAATGTTATTCCGTGACCCCAGTTAAATTTTGACATGATTTTTAGTTAAAAAGTTAAAAGTTAAAAGTTTTTAATGTTAAGCTTTTTTGTCTCCCTTTAAGGATGGTGCAAAGCAAAAAAGTAATTGGTTAGTAAAAAGTAAAAAGTTGATAGTTAAGAGTTAAAAAGTTAAAAGTTAAAAGTGAGTTTTTTGCCTCCTACTTCGACTATGCTCAATGCAATGCTTTAGGGCTGGGAGAAGCAAAAATATTATCTTCCCGGTCCTAAGAAGTTGGTTTCTACATGATCAATTATTTTGCCTTCAGATAAAACATCTAATTCGATTTCCGTTTTTCTACTTTTTAGGTTTGCCTTTGGTACTTTAATAAAAACAGCACCTTCTTTGGTAGCGTTAGGTAAAGTCACTGGTGCTTCGCCTACTACTTCAAACACTACTCCTTCTAAATTGGTTGCTTTAAATGTGACTGAGATTTCTTTTTCTGTTTTATTGATCAGCTGATAGTTGTACAAATTGCTAATATAACCATCATCATTATCCTGATACATCATGCCAGGAGTCCTCAAAAATAAGGTTTCGACATCAGACCTTGAAATGAACAAAAAGCTCTCCAACCCCATCAATGCCACAAGTACCAATGAGTAAGCTGCTACTCTGTTATTAAAAAGAGAGTGAGTACCTTTTTCGATACCATTTAAACTGTCAATCCGAATAAGACCTTCTGGCTTATCAATCTTAATCATGACTTCATCACAAGCATCCATACATGCAGTGCAGTTGACACATTCAAGTTGTGTACCATGTCTGATATCAATACCAGTTGGACAGACCTGAACACATAGTCCACAATCTATGCAGTCACCTAATGGGGGGGCTAAAGCTACAGCATCTAATTGTGCTTTGAGAGCATCCGTTGGGCAAGAGGACCCTCCATCTTTGCAAGTCGAGCATCCATCAGAACAATCGCTCTTTTTACCTTTTCGGGCTTTTGTCAGTTTACCTCTAGGCTCACCTCTTACATAATCATAAGCTACAGTAAGAGAGTTGTCATCTAATAATACACCTTGCATTCTACCATAAGGGCAAATTGTAGTACATACTTGCTCTCTCAATACACTAAATACACCGTAGAATGCAAAAGTGAAAATTACCATAGCTATGAATCCACCAGTATGTTCACCAATAGGCTCTCTGACAATTTTCAAGACTTCATCTATGCCAATGATATAGGATAAAAAGGTATGAGCAATAGCAACGGAAATTAATACGAATATTAGTTGTTTAAGTACTTTTTTAAAAATTTTTGGATTGTCCCAAGGAGCATTGTTTAACCTTTTTTGAGCATTTGCATCACCTTCTATCCAATACTCAATGCGTCTAAATACCATCTCCATAAAAATGGTCTGAGGACATACCCATCCGCAAAATAATCGCCCATAAATTACTGTAAAGAGTGTAATAAATACAATTCCAATCAACATTGCTATTACAAATAAATAGAAATCTTGTGGTGCAAAATATACTCCAAAAATTATAAATTTTGCTTCTAATATATTGAACAACACAAATGGTTGTCCATTGTATTTTATGAAGGGAAGACCAAATAAAACCAAGAGCAAGACATAAGATACATACTTCCTATACTCATAGAAAGGCCCCTTTGGTTTCTTTGGGTAAATCCATATCCTTTTACCAGACTTATCTACCGTGGCTATTTTGTCACGAAATTGTTCGTCGTCTGAATCTTGGTTTTGGAGTTCTTTTATTATATCCATTTTATCATTTTAGTTGCTACTATCTACATTTGCAGCACCTTCTTCTTTGTACAATTCTCCTTGTGGTTCTTTTGGATTTGGTGGATTGGTACCTTTTAACGATAAAATATAACTTGCCACATTTTGCATAGACTCTGGTTGTAATTGAGAGCTCCAAGCAATCATTCCTTTTTCTGGCACACCGTACTTGATTATTTTAAACAAGTCTTTAATGCTACCTCCATGTATCCAGTATTCATCTGCAAAATTTGGTCCCACACCACCTTGACCTTTATCACCATGACATGCCACACAACTTCTAATATAGATACCTTCTCCAGCAGAGAGTGCAGCAGCATCTGTAACAGTCACTACATTTGTTTCGTCCACAGAACTAGGTTGACTAGCTAAATAATTCACCCGTTGAACTCTACCTTCTTCCATTGCAATTTCATACTCTTCTGATTGGCTTACTGATGAGTCGGAGAAATGTGATACATAGATATAAAGAACTCCCCAAAGGATTGTTATATAGAATAAATATACCCACCATGGTGGTAGTTTATTATCCAATTCACTAATACCATCATAGTTATGACCTAAGTCAATATCTGTTTCCTTATCCATTGGTACTAAGGACCATGCTTTTTCATACAGCTTAGAAAATACTGACTGGCTAGCTACTTTTTTCTCATCTGACAATTCGATCCCATGCTCTCTCAACCATTCTTTTTGTTGATACTTAGCCATACCAGTTAAGACACTATACATCACGATAAAAGCTATTGAGATAAGTAGTATACCAATGATAAGAATAATGTTTTGATAAGCCCATGCAAAGGCAGTAGATTCTTCTTTACTTCCTGATGCCATTGCTAATGTAGGCATCAGAAATAGAATAAAGATTTTCGCTTTTTTTATTATAAAATTATATAGTTGCATCGTTTTTTTTCTTTAAGATTAGTTGATATGTAAATGTTCACCATCACTTAGAGGTAATTCTTCTATATGTTTAAGTATCTCTGTATCTTTTTTAAATATCAGATATGCACTTAATAAAAAGATGAATAGGAAAGTGAGGAGGGCAAATAATGCCATCCAATTGATATTTCCAGCTGCTTCTAAAATATATTTTGCCATGATTATCTATTTTTATTTATTACTTAGATCCAGTAATAGGATCTGGTTTAATGTCGGTTCCTAGTCTCTGCAAGTAGGCAATTAAGGCTACAATTTCTTTTTGTGCCAATTCTTCTTGCTGCACACCTTGTGATTTCATTTCCTTAGCTATACTTTCTGCTTGTACTTTCAGTTTTGTTACTGCCATCTCATCAAAGCCTTTAGCATAAGGAGTGTTTAGAGTCTGTAACACTCTGATTTTAGCAGCAGTGTAAGTAGTGTCAATATCGTCATCTAACAACCATGGATATGGTGGCATAATAGAACCAGGTGACATTGTCTCTGGATCCAACATGTGATTATAGTGCCAGCTATGTGGATATTTATCACCCACTCTATGCAAATCTGGACCAGTACGTTTAGATCCCCATAAGAATGGTCTATCGTAGATAAATTCTCCAGATTTACTGTATTCACCATATCGTTCTGTTTCTGATCTAAATGGTCTAATCATTTGTGAGTGGCAGTTGACACAACCTTCTCTGATGTAGATATCACGTCCCTCTAATTCAAGTGGAGTATAAGGTAGAACTGAAGCTATACGTGGTACATTCTTATCAATTAATAACATTGGGAAAATCTCCACAAGTCCTCCAATTAAGACCATTACTGTAGCTCCAATCAACATTTGGATAGGTCTTCTTTCTATCCACCTATGCCAGTGCTCTCCTTTGTGTGGTACATGCTTTTCTCTTGCAGGAGCTGATGCTTCAGAGTTAGCTACAAGAGTACCTTGTCTCGCAGTTTTCCATAGATTGTAAACCATTACGAATACACCAATAATATAGATAGTACCTCCTAAAGCTCTCAAAGAATACATAGGTATGATCTGAGTCACTGTTTCTAGGAAATTACCATAAGCTAATAACCCATCGTCTGTAAATCTTTTCCACATCAAACTTTGAGTCCAACCAGCCCAATACAATGGTACTGTGTAAAATACTGTTCCTAATGTACCTAGCCAAAAGTGTGTATTTGCTAATTTAACTGAAAACAATTTAGTGCCGTAGAGTCTTGGCCATAACCAGTATAAGATACCAAATGTCAACATACCATTCCATCCTAATGTACCTACGTGAACATGACCTACTGTCCAATCAGTATAGTGACTAATGGCATTGATAGACTTTATACTTAATAGTGGTCCTTCTAGAGTAGCCATACCATAAGCGGTAATAGCTACTACCATAAACTTTAAAATTGGGTCTTCTCTTACTCTATCCCATGCACCTCTTAACGTAAGTAGTCCATTAAGCATACCACCCCAAGATGGAGCGATCAGCATTAGACTAAATACAGTTCCAAGAGTCTGAGCCCAATCAGGTAATGAAGTGTATAATAAATGGTGAGGCCCTGCCCAAATGTATATGAAGATCAATGCCCAGAAGTGAATAATAGACAGTTTGTATGAATATACTGGCCTATTGGCTGCCTTTGGTAGGAAATAATACATCAATCCCAAATATGGAGTGGTCAAAAAGAAGGCAACAGCATTGTGCCCATACCACCATTGAATTAATGCATCTTGTACTCCTGCAAATACGGGAATACTCTTCCACATACTTACTGGGATCTCTAAGTTATTAAAAATGTGAAGTACCGTTACTGTTACCCAAGTAGCTATATAAAACCAAATAGCAACATAGAGATGGTTTTCCCTTCTTTTTAGGATGGTACCGAACATATTGAGACCAAATACGATCCAAACTAATGCAATAGCTATATCAATTGGCCACTCAAGTTCTGCATACTCATGCGAACTTGTAAAACCTAATGGTAATGTAATTGCAGCTGCAACAATAATAGCTTGCCATCCCCAAAAATGAATTTTAGAAAGTACATCACTATACATTCTAGCTTTAAGTAATCTCTGGAGCGAATAATAGACTCCCATAAAGATCCCATTACCTACAAAAGCAAAAATCACCGCATTTGTATGCAGTGGTCTTATCCTTCCAAATGTTAACCACGAAGTGGCAAAGTTTAATTCAGGCCATATCAACTCTAAGGCAGCCCAAAGACCTACTAGCATACCAACTACACCCCATAGGGTAGTGGCTATACCAAAGTCCCGTACGATCTTATTATCGTAACTAAATGTTTCTACTTTTGTCATTAGTATTGTTATTTAATGTGTTAGTTGGTAAAGTTTTTTCTTTGACAGGAGGCTCAGGCACATACATGTCGTCATCTATTAATATTCTCAAGGCAGGAGTATAATCGTCTTCATATTGACCATCATTTACCGCCCAAAAGAAAGAGACCAAAAAGCCTCCAGCTACTAATAAACTTATTATGATCAACATGACTATGATTTGCATAGGTCTTAAATTTTGATGCAAGATAGATTAGCGGTGATCTGTGTCATATGACGAAGGTCAATATAGGAAATGATTTAAATCATTTTTTTGAAAGATTGAAGTGGCTTTTGGGAAAGTAGAAATACAATGATGCTTTAAAATCAATTCAATTGCTAAGATTGGATTTCTTTTATTAATTCTCTTTTTAGCCTTGGTTTTCAATTATTTTTTGTTTGACATTATCATTAATGTAATAGATTACTAAACAATAGTATACATATAATAAAAATATATTATGTAAGGCTATTTGCAACATAGTTATTTATGTCATTGACACTTTTTTCAACTTAATATTTAAAATTAATTACATTTTTACTAACATAAAATTTACTAAATATACATTTATAATAAGGTTATATTACTAACTAATTACACTTTTACCAAGATAAAGTGTATGTTTGTTCGTAAAAAAATACAAATCTTATCGTGAAGAGACAACTTTTTAAAAAATTAATAGCTTGGAAAAACCGATCTGACAGAAAGCCACTATTACTTCAAGGTGCTAGGCAAGTCGGTAAAACGTATCTCGTTAAACAATTTGGAAAAGAGGAGTATAAAGACTTAATTTATTTAAATTTTGAACAAGACAATGAATTGGATATTCTTTTTAGTAATAAGCTAGAACCAGAAGATTTAATTGAAAAAATTAGTTTATATTTTGGGAGAAAGATAGTGGCAAAAGATACTTTGTTATTCTTTGATGAAGTGCAGGTATCGCAAAGAGCCCTTACATCATTAAAATATTTCATGGAGTTGGCACCTCAGTATAATATTATTGCGGCGGGATCTTTACTTGGTGTAAGTGTTGGAAAAACCAGTAGTTTCCCTGTTGGGAAAGTAGATTTTTTGACTTTGTATCCACTGAGTTTTAGAGAGTATTTAATGGCAAATGATGAAGACTTATTGGCAGATTTTTTACTTAAACTTAAAGGTGATTCGAGCATTTCTGAGGTTATTCACAATAAATTATCTGAGTATTTTAAAATGTATCTCTTTTTAGGGGGAATGCCAGAGGTAGTACAATCATATATCTCGCAAAAGGACATTGTGAAAACGAGAAAAATACAAGATGATATCTTAGCATCCTACAAAAGGGATTTCTCTAAGTATGCAACCAGTTCTCAAGCTGTTAAAAACATTGAAATATGGGATTCTATACCATATCAACTGGCCAAAGAAAATAAAAAATTTAAATACAGTGAGGTCAAGCAGAAGGGTAGATCTTCCATGTATGATCAATCAATCGAATGGTTAAATTCTGCGGGATTGGTTCATCCTGCCTATAATCTAAGTGCACCCAAATTACCATTGGGTGGATATGCAGATAAAAGTAAATTTAAATTATATACATTAGATACTGGATTGCTAGGGGCCATGTTAAGAATCACATCAGAAATTATATTGAGTAAATCTTCGCTTTTTCAAGAGTACAATGGGGCATTCATAGAGAACTATGTTGCTAATGCATTGACTGCTAAGGGTGAATCTGAACTGTATTATTGGACATCGAGGGGTGAAGCTGAGGTCGATTTTGTAATTCAAAATAATCAAGAAATTATTCCTCTTGAAATAAAAAGTGGAAGTAACCGCAATTTAAAAAGCCTACAGAGCTACGCTTCGAAATACAATCCAAAGGTGATATGTCGATCTTCTCCAAGAAACCTCATTCGGTCGGATAATTTTATTAATATCCCTTTGTATTTAGTGGATAGAGTGAAGGAATTAGTTTAGAAAGATTAGTATGGAAATTAAAACACTGGTAAACTAAGGCAAGTATGATAGAAAGTATAGTAGAACGTAAAAAAATGTATGCCTTTATAGATAAGTTGCACTTATTCTTAGCTATTGCATCATTATCACCTCTTTTTCTATTAGTGATTTTTTTAATACTTTATGGCAAACCAGAGTTTCAACATTTTGTTAAATTTTTATACCTATTCCCAGCTATTTTTTGTTTGTGGATAGTATTCTATTTTTATAAGAAATATAATAATATAAATTCTGAGGAAGGGAATTTAATCCTTTACGAAAAAGTATATACTACAAATGAAATTAAGTTAATCAAAGCCAACACTATTGCAAATGAGGTTTTTATTTTCAAAGATGTCTATCAAAATTCTCTATTTTCAGTAGAATTAAACCCGAAATTAGCAATTCATGAAATTAATAATGTAGAGTTCGCTAGGTCTGTATTGACAAGAATTGAGAATTCTTGTATTGATGATCTTTTGATTAAATCAATTGAGTCGTGCCTTGATTTAAATGAGAACAATTTAAGTTCATTGCGTACTAGGACAAAATTAGTCCATATTTTCAATTCTCGGTTGCTTGCTTGTTCAAACCACCAATTATTCCATTACAAAGCGGCTTATTACTTACTTACAAGTAAAGAGATTGTT
>JBBKVK010000360.1:0-13084 GCA_037968395.1 Saprospiraceae bacterium
ATTGAGTGAAGGAAATGTAACTGCTAAAACGAAAGTAATAGATGTGACAGGTAAAACCATTATGCCGGGCTTTGTAGATGTACATGCCCATCTTGGAGCATTCAGAGGAGGCGTCAGTCCGCAAAAGCATTGGCAGTATTACACCAATTTGGCATATGGTGTCACCACAACTCATGACCCATCGGTAAATTCTGAAATTACCTTTGCACAATCAGAAATGGTTAAAACTGGTGAAATGATCGGCCCACGAATTTTTAGTACAGGTACAATTTTATACGGTGCAGACGGCGATTTTAAAGCCGTAATTAACAATCTTGAAGATGCCAAATCCGCCCTTAGAAGAACGAAGGCTTATGGGGCATTTTCTGTAAAATCATACAACCAACCAAGGCGAGAACAACGACAACAAGTTATAGAAGCTGCTCGACAATTGGGCATCAGAGTGGTGCCAGAAGGTGGATCGTTTTTCTACCACAACTTGAGCATGGTGGCTGATGGACATACCAGTGTGGAGCATAATATTCCAGTGGCTCCTTTGTATAATGATGTCATTCAGTTCTGGTCCAATACGAAGACTAGCAATACGCCAACTCTAATTGTAAACTATGGTGGAATAAATGGTGAATATTATTGGTACCAAAAAACGAATGTTTGGGAGAAGCAACGATTATTAACATTCACTCCCAGAGCCATTGTGGATTCTCGATCAAGGCATCGTATGATGATCCCTGATGAAGAATACGACAATGGACACATACTGACATCACAATCCTGTAAAAAACTGCAAGATGCTGGGGTAAACATCAATCTAGGAGCTCACGGACAACTCCAAGGCTTAGGAGCTCATTGGGAACTTTGGATGCTACAGCAAGGTGGTATGAGCAATATGCAAGCACTCAGATCTGCTACTATGAATGGTGCAGAATACCTAGGAATGGCGGACCAAATCGGTTCATTGAAAGTAGGGAAACTTGCTGATCTAATCGTGATAGACGGCAACCCTCTTACAAATATTCAGGATACAGAAAACGTAACTCATACCATGATTAATGGGAGACTTTACGACGCAGCTACTATGAATGAGATTGGCAATTATGATAAGAAAAGAAGCCAATTTTTCTGGGAATTAGAAGGCAGCGGAAACTCGTATCCATTCTATAACGAAACCAATAGTTTTATGGAGGCACAATGTGCTTGTAGACATTGATCTTTAGTAGGAGTTTTACCATTGAATAATTGATATTAACAGAAATATTACTGATTAATTTTTAAAATAGTGATTTTAGATTAGTCAGTAATGTTTCTGTAATTACCTTTTTACAAAGGAATAAGGACCTAATCTATTAAATTATTATTTGCACTTACTGATTGAAACAATTTGAGCGACCAATGAAATAAGGAATATTAAAATAAAGTAGGAATTGTACCAAGAATAAATCTATGGCTTCTATATTAATTTTTCTCTATCCCTACCAAATCGATCTCACATACAAAACCAATATTTGGATCTGGAAATTGCAAAGGAACACTATTTTCTCTTACATACCCACAAAAGGAAATTGATAAACCTTCTAAGTTATAACTACTATCCCAATCATCGACAATTAACCATATATCTGTGTTATTCTCACCAGCAGCCGCCGCGTAAATTCCCCATCTTTCGAAGCAGGAGAGATACATTGTGACTCCATTCGTATTTTTTAACGTAAACAAACAAGCTTCGTCCGTGCAAATAAGATCTTTATCGCAGATTGGAGTATCTTTTTTACTGCATGAGAAAATGGAAATACCAATTATAAATATAGCAATAATACTTCTTGATGGCCTCATTTGTTGTAGTGTTTTTAGATACTATTAAAGACGACTTATATCTCAAAACGGTTGGGTAAGATTGAAAGATCTTTTAAATTAGGTTCCCATTGCCTTGATATTCTGAGGGCTTTACATCAAAATGTTGGACAAAGCACTTAGAAAAATATTTAGGGTCTTTGAATCCTACCATGTAGGCGATTTCTGAGATATTCAACTTGTCTTGGAGAATGAGTTGTGCAGCTCTCTTAAGGCGGATGGTCTTTATGAAATTATTTGGAGTTTGTCCAGTTAAGGCCTTTAGTTTTGTAAAGAGTAAAGCTCTACTTACGTTCAATTTGTCAGCAAATTGATCGACTGTAAATTCATAATTTTCGATATTTTCCTCAGCAATTTGCATTGCATTCGTTAAAAAGGTTTCGTCATTTGATGTAACTTCTATAGATTGAGGGTCGAACGTAAGTACTCTAGCAAATTTTTCCTTTGCTTCTTTTCGAATGTTTATTAAATTGGCAACTCTTAGCTTAAGTTCCTCTGGATTGAAAGGCTTCGTCATATAATCATCAGCTCCAGTTTTTAGCCCTTCAATCTTAAACAAAGATGCAGTCCTAGCTGTCAGGAGTATTATTGGAATGTGGCTAATTTCAAAATTTGATTTAACTTCTTTACACAATTCGATGCCATCCATTTGTGGCATCATGACATCGCTAATGATTAAATCTGGATTATTTTTCTGTATCTTTTTTAAGCCTTCTATTCCATTTACAGCGGTCATGATTTTGTATTCTGACTTTAGTATAAATTGAATATAGTCGGCCACTTCTATATTATCTTCTACGATAATAATAAGTGGAGCATCGTCAGGAACATCGTTTTCATCTATATCACTGTTTAGATAAAGGGACTTATACTCTGGCAATAAATAATCAGATGACTTATTAGTAGATTTTGATGGTATATTATTTATTTGTTCTTCAGAGAAATGGTCTTTCCCTTTGGGTAATGTAATAGTAAATTTTGCACCTTGATCCTTTTTGCTTTTAACCATAATTGAGCCATTGTGCAACTCGACCATTTGTTTTGAAATTGCTAACCCTATACCACTTCCTTTTATGGCAGAGCTTTGAAGTGAAGATTTTTCATAAAACCTCTTAAAAATTTGCTCTTGAAATTCCTTGTCAACGCCTAGGCCATTATCTTTAAATTCAATAATAATTTCATTATCGAACTCCTTAATTCTTACTTCTACCTTGCCATTTTCTTGAGTGAATTTAAAAGCATTTGAAAGCAAGTTAAAAAAAACTTTTTCTAATTTCTCTTCATCATACCATCCCATGATGACCTCATTGGAGGCTTTAAAGTTGTAGTCAATATTTTTCTTGGAAGCTGTATCAGAAAATGGGAGATATACCTCTTTTAATAAGTGAACTAGATTCCCTTCTTGAGGTGCAATGGGCTCGTAGTCATTAGCCAACTTCCTAAATGTTAAAATTTGATTGACCAAATTTAGTAACCTCTGTGCACTTCGATCAACCATATTGAGATGCTTCAAATTTTCGGGTGACTGGTCGGGTTTATTGATTAAGTCCTTTATTGGGCCTAGAATTAATGTCAGAGGGGTACGGAACTCATGAGTAATATTGGTAAAAAAACGAAGTTTAACTTCATGAAGTTCATCTTGTTGTTCTCTTGCAATACGTTGAAGTTTAAGTTTATTTTCAAGTGAAATATACCTGTATAAGGAATAAATGCCAAGGGAAATTGTAGTAAGATAAATTAAGTATGCCCACCAACTTCTCCAAGGAGGTGGAAGCACTTTTATTTTTAAAGTGAGCTCTTTTGGATTCCAAAGTCCTTCGCTGTTTCCGCCTCGTAACCTAAACACATAATCGCCTTCCTTTTGGATTGTATAGGTTGCTTCAGTTTTACCTATTGTATAAGTCCAATCTCTGTCCAGACCTTCCATTTTTACGGCATAATGGTTTAATTCTGGACTGAAGTAGTCTAAAGCTGCATATTTTATAGTAAAATTAGCTTCATTATATTTGAAAACAAGGTTTTTTATTTTGTTTATTGATTGGGGTAGAATGCCTGTTTTAGAAATAACTACTGCTTCGTTATGTTGACTTAACTCTGTAAATACTAAAGGTGGTATGTAACTATTTTTAGTGATTTTAGAAGGATTAAATCGAGAGAAACCATTAATACCACCAAAGAGTAAGTCTCCTGACGTTGTCTTGTAATAGGCATTAAAGTTAAACTCTACATTTGACAGTCCATTTGAAGTATTGTAGTTGGTAAAGGCATTCTCAAAAGCGTTGTATTTAGAAAGACCATTGTTGGTACTGATCCACATATTTCCTTGATTATCTTCTAATATTCCAAAAATGGTGTTGCCAGGTAAGCCGTCCTTAATTGTATATTGTTGAAAGGAACCTATAGCAACGTTGTACTTATATAGACCGTTGCTAATGGTGCCGATCCATAAGTTTGATTTGCTGTCTTCTTGCAATGCATATATTTTTTCAATGGGGAGTTTTACATCGAAAGATTGTGGCATTCCATCTTGTCCCAATTTAATCTTATTCAATCCACTTTCTGTGCCTACCCAAAAACTTTGATCTTTCATTTTTAGGAAAACCCTTGTTAGATTACTACTCAGAGAATTTTTGTCAGCAGGATTAGATTTGTAAGAAGTAAATTGATAAGAGGAAAGATCTAGTATACTGATTCCACCACCATAAGTAGCCAGCCACAGTTTGTTACCTTCTTTATGGAAACTGTAAACATTGTCGTTCGCCAAAGAATTAGGATTATTTGGTTGATGTCGATAATGCGTAATTACTTTTGTTTTGGTGTCAAAAACATCTAGTCCTGCAGAGAAGTAACCGATCCAAAGTTTATTTCCATCTTTGAAGAGCTGCTTTATATTTTTACCGGCAAATTCATTCGTACCGTTCTGGTTTAATTCAATAAATTTATTTCGTTTTCCATCGAAAAAATTAAGTCCTCCTCCTTCTGTACCTATCCACAGACTGCCATCATTTTCTTCTAAGAAAGAACTGACCACATTGGCAGAAAGTCCGTTGGAAATAGGAGAAGGCACTACATTTGTAAATTGGCTATAGTCATAATCCAAATGGGTGATGCCACCATAATAAGTGCCAATCCATAAACTTCCTTTTTTATCTATGAATATTGTACGAATGCTGTTATCTGAAGGTCCAGTAAATAACTCAGGAGATTTTTTATAACTGGTGAATGTTTTTAAATTTTTATCAAATTTATTGAGTCCATTGAATGTGCCTACCCACAAGTTGCCTGACTTGTCATATATGGTTGATCTGATTTTATTATTGCTCAATGATTTGGGCTTGCTAGACGAACTCTGATAAATGATAACCTTGTCCGTAGATCTCTCCCAATAATTAAGGCCATCCTCTTTGGTACCAACCCATAGATTTCCCTTACTGTCCTCAATTATAGTGCTAATATCTTGGCTTGAAATTTCATCATTCACAGGTGCTTCCTTGATTGTGACTTGTCCATTTTCGTATTCAAGCAGGAACAATCCTGTGCTTGTTCCCAACCATACGGTCTTGTTTGCATCCTCAAAAATGACATCGATGGTCTTGTTGGTCGATAGACTATTTTTAGGTAAATTGTATAGGAATCTTTTAAAAGTGTTGGTGGTCTTGTCATACAAGTTTAGACCATTGCTGGTCCCGATCCACAATCTGCCTTCTGAGTCTCTCAAGATGGACCGAATCACATTAGATGTAAGTGAAGCCGGATCGTCTTTATCGTTTTTGTAATTAGAGAATTTGTCCTTTACATCGTCATAAAAACTAAGACCATCCATGGTCCCAACGATCAATTGATGCCCTAGCTGATCGTAGTATAGGACCCGAACATCATTGGATGCAATCTCATCTTGCTTATATACTTTAAATTGATAACCATCATACTTATTCAATCCATCTCTTGTACCAAACCATAGAAATCCTGCTCCGTCTTGAGCGATGGAGAATACCGATACTTGAGATAATCCATCGTTTTTTGATAGGTATTTGAATTGGATATCGGATTGAGTGAAACCTAATGTCAATCCAAGAAAAAGCAAAAGCATGCTGAACCCAAATTTTAAGGTGGGAAAATATAGCAAGCTGATGTTAAGGTGGGTAGAACGTTTAATCAATATATATAAATGATTTAATGTATCTGACAAAGATAACCTACAAAATCAATAAAGTGAATTGTTTTAATAATCAATTACACCAATAGCTATACACAAGCAACGTGTTGGTTCCGTATAAAAAAAAACAATAGTCTTATCTGTTAAAATAGGAGTTAATTTGTAAGCAAATAAATTAAGCAATATTTACAGGGTTTTCAATTAAGTAAACTAAGTTTAGAAGGCGTTGAAAATGTTACGTTCTCATCTTTAAGGAAGGCTATTATTTTTTTGAACTCGAGTATTCTATTTGGGTCAGATATCCAACTTCTAGGGTGTCCTTGAATGGTTATTATTTCTTGAGTTCGATTTTCTATATATCCCTTTTTAAATAGTTCAAAATTGGGTTTGTGGACGGGGTATTCGATATTTACACTGTTTATTCTACTATAGACTTTCTTGGAGCTTGGATGGTTAGTCTCATTATAAAACCAATTTTTGATTTCTGGTAATCTATCCAAGGCTACTGCTGTTACAGAATCGGTATGATTGTAAGGAGCTCCAAAAGTAGTGAGTGTAATTCCAAGTTTTTCTTTAGCAAGAGTTTGAGTTTTTTGCAATTGTTCAAATTGGTATTCTAATGGTGTGTCTCTAAATTCACTTACCGTTTCTCCATCAATTAGTGGTTTACAATGACAGTATCCATGATTCCATATTTCATGGCCTTCATTGTGTCTCTTTTTCACCCAGTTGAAGTAAACTTCATCTTCTGTTTCTAAAGATTCCCCGATTATACCAATGGTAGATTTTATATTGTTTTCATTGAGGTATGAGATTACATCTTCCCAGCCTTGGTGTACTTTCCTTTCTTTATTCCATAAATCATCCAATTTGAGTATGATTATTTGTGTACTGTTTCTTTTTATACTTGAACAATTAAAACTAGTACAAAGTAAAATTAGAAGTAACGATATGTATTTAGTTTTACTCATGTTTTTTTGAAAGGAGAGACTAACGGTTTGCATTCCGTTAGTCTCTCTTTGTTACATTATATCATCCAAAGTCAGTTGATCCATGTCAGTAAAATCTTGGTTTTCTCCAGCCATTGCCCATATGAATGAGTAGCTAGAGGTACCAGATCCTGCATGGATAGACCACGGTGGTGAGATAATGGCTTGTCTGTCTCGTACCCAAAGGTGTCTGGTCTCTGTAGGCTCGCCCATGAAGTGCATGACGCCTTGATTGTTAGGGATGTCGAAATATAGATAGACTTCACTTCGGCGGTCGTGGGTATGAGCAGGCATGGTATTCCATACACAACCTTCAGCTAATACGGTAAGGCCCATCACTACTTGACAACTTTTGATGCCTGCACTGTGAATGTACTTATAGATTGTTCGTAGATTAGCAGTTTCTTTGCTGCCGAGAGTGACTGGTGAAGCATCTTCTTTGGTAAAAAGGGTAGTAGGGTACTCTTTATGTGCAGGGGCCGAAAAACTAAAAAACTGAGCAGGGTTGGCTGCATCATCACTAGTAAAAGTAACCTCTTTACTGCCTCTCGAAATATAAAGACAACTCAATTTGTGCAGGTCATATGTCTTTCCATCTACCGTAATTTTACCATTTCCTCCAGTGTTGATTACACCCATTTCTCTTCTTTCTAAAAAGTAGTCACTTCTCAAGCCATCGTATTTTTCTAATTTGATGGGTGATTTGGTTGGGATAATTCCTCCTGATACCATTCTGTCATAATGACTATAAACAAAGTGGGCTTTTCCCTCTTCAAACAAGGATTCCATTAAGAAATTTTCTCTCAGTTCTTCGGTGTTCATTACCTCCACATCTCGAGGATTTGATTCGTATCTCTGTTCCATTATTATATGTTTTCTATTTAATTATTAATTGTTATCGTCCCATCCAGCCGCCATCTACGACCATTATCTCCCCACTTACATAGTCAGAAGCGGATGAAGCTAGGAATACCACTGGTCCTTTGAAATCATCGGGATTGCCCCATCTGCCTGCAGGTATTCTACCTAGTATAGCATCGTTTCTTTCGGCATTAGCCCTTAAGGCCTCCGTATTGTCTGTAGCAATGTAGCCAGGAGCAATGGCATTGACTTGTACTCCTTTTCCTGCCCATTCATTAGAAAGTGCTTTGACGAGACTTCCAATAGCTCCTTTACTCGCCGCATAACCGGGAACCGTAATTCCGCCTTGGAAAGTTAGTAGGGAAGCGGTGAAAATAATTTTACCATGGCCTCTAGCTATCATATGCTTTCCCATTTCTCTCGCTAAAATAAATTGAGCATTGAGGTTTACATCAATCACTTGATCCCAGTATTCGTCAGAATGTTCAGCTGCCGGAGCTCTCTTTATTGTGCCTGCATTGTTTACCAAGATGTCAATCTTTCTATCTTGCATTTGTCCTATAAAACGATACAGCGATGTACGGTCTCCAAAATCTGCCTGGTAGGCTTCAAAATTCCTACCCAAGGCTTTTACTGCGTTCCCAATAGCACTATTATTGGTTTCTAAGGATGCAGATACTCCAATAATATCAGCACCAGCTTCTGCCAATCCAATGGCCATCCCCATCCCAATTCCTCGTTTGCACCCTGTAACCAGTGCCGTCTTTCCTTCTAAGCTAAATGCCTTTAATATGTTGTTCATTTTTTTATAAAGATTATTTAAAATAAATTATTGATTATTGAATCTCTCCCATCTTTCCAATCTTTGCTTTCACCCTCAATCCCTAAAGGGAAGCAAAGCTTACCACTATTTTTTACCTTACACCTTACACCCTTTACCTTACACCCTATACCATTCCCATCTTTCCAATCTCTTCAAATGTTTACCACTATTATTTACCTTTCACCCTCCACCTTACACCGTACCCAATACCATGCATCTTGTACCATTTACCAATTACTACAGTCCAAATATTTTAGGCAACCATAATGATAATTGAGGTATGAAAGTTACCAAAATTAATACAAATATCATAGCTGCTAAAAATGGCAATAATGGTTTTATTATTTCTGAGACTGATATTTTTGCTACTCCGGCACCAACGAAAAGTATTGTTCCGACTGGAGGTGTGCATAGACCGATACAAAGGTTTAATACCATTATGATTCCAAAGTGCACAGGGTCCATGCCCAATTGCATCACAACGGGTAAAAATATTGGTGTAAAAATCAAGATTGCTGGGGTCATATCCATGAATGTACCTACGACTAAAAGTATAATATTGATAAGTAGGAATATGGCTATTGGATTACTCACTGTATCTACTAGAAAGGAGGTCATCAATTGTGGGATGCTTTCAAATGAAAATAACCAAGACATCGCCATCGAAGTGCAAATCAAAAACATGACTACAGCCGTTGTTTCTGCACTATTCAATAGAATTTTAGGTAAATCTTTAGTGGTAATAGCTTTGTAAGCAAAACCTAAGATGCCAGCATAAACGACTGCTATAACTGCCGCTTCTGTTGCTGTGAAAATACCTTTTACAATACCTCCCACGATGATAACCAACATCAATAAACTAAAGAATGCTCTCCCAAAGTCTGCAACTAATCTTTTGAATGATACTCTTTCGCCCCCTTTAATATTCAATTTTCTACCAACAATCGCTGCAACAATCATTAAGCACAAACCAACTAATAATCCGGGGATGTAACCAGCCATAAATAAGGCAGCAACCGAGGCCATACCTCCACTAGCTAAGGCATATACGATCAATACATTACTCGGCGGTATTAATAGTCCTGTAGTCGCTGATGTAATATTGATAGAAGCACTATAAGGTACGGGATATCCTTCGTCTTTCATCCGATCAGTCATCACACTTCCAATAGCTGATGCAGAGGCTACGGCAGACCCTGAGATTGCTCCAAAAAGCATGGCAGCTAATACATTCACATATCCAAGCCCATAGGGCAAACTACCGACGGCTGACTTTGCAAAATTGATGAGTCGATTGGCTATGCCGCCTTTGTTCATTAATTCACCTGCTAGTATGAAAAACGGAATTGCCAGTAAAGCAAAACTGTCAATACCTGTAGTCATCCGTTGTGCAACAGTTGTAATGGCTGGAAGGGTAGAGATGTTTAGCAAGATGGTGATCGTTGTGGATAATCCTATACTGTATGCAATTGGAACTCCATAAGCCAACAAAGCGAAAAAGCTGAAAAATAAAAGTAGGATTGAGATGATTTCTATAGACATGGCTTACGGTTTTGGTTGAAAAATGTTGTACAACGAAAACAATACAATGAGTAAACCACTTATTGGTACAATACTGTAAACATAGCCCAAAGGAATATGCATGGCAGGGCTTTCTTGCCCTAAGTATAAAGTTGTATAGACTAAATATCCACCACCAATAACCATTACCACCAGAGCAAAAAAGAGCATCAAGCCTTCAATAACTTTTAGTCGTTTGTGTAAGGCTTCGGGAGATAACTTATTGAGCAAATAGTCCATGGATAAATGTGTCCGTTTGCCATTTAAATATGCAGCACCGAGTACGACCAACCAGATCATAGCAAATCTTGCAAACTCTTCTGTGAATGAACTCGGCTTGCCTACCAAATACCTGCTCAAGACCTGCCAGAGTACGTCGATGACTAGGAGCCCGAAAATGATAACTAAAATCGTTTCAATTACCTTATTTGTTTTTTCGAATAGTGCAGTCATATTATTGATTTTGTATGGCGTCCACCAGTTTTTTCATTCGAGGATCTTGATTGAATTGTTTTATTATTTCAGTAGTTTTATTGGCGAATTCTTGTTTGTCTGGTGTTATGATTTCGACATTTGCAGCCTTTAATGTTTCCATGCTTTCGGCTACATTTTCATCCCAAAACTGCTTTTGTGCTATTGCTGACATCTTAGCTGCCGCCTTAACCCAGCCTTGTTCTTCAGCAGATAATGTTTTCCAATAATTAGTACTCATTATCAATACATCAGGCAGAGAGCTATGCTCATCAAGTGTATAATATTTGCACACCTCATAATGTCTAGAAGTCACAAATGACGGTGGATTGTTTTCAGCACCATCTACGACTCCTTGCTGAAGAGCGGTGTACAATTCTCCATAGGCCATTGGCGTAGCAGAAGCTCCCATTGAATTGACCATTTCTACAGACATTTGGTCGTTCATGACTCGGATCTTCAAGCCAGATAGGTCACTTGGTGTATTGATTGGTTTGTTTTTAGTATAAAAGCTTCTACTTCCTGCATCATAATAACACAACCCTTTTAATAGAAACTCACTTCCAGATTCTAATATTTCTTGACCAACGGGTCCTTCAAGTACATTGAAAAAATGGTCTTTATCTCGGAACAAATAGGGTACACCTAATACCTTGTATTCAGGAGCAAAACTTGCCATAGCTGCAGAGCTTACCTTGGTCATAGCGATACTGCCAATTTGAAGTAATTCTAACACTTCACGTTCTGATCCAAGTTGGGCATCTGGAAATATTTTTACTTTTAGCTTACCACCAGAGTTTTTCTCGACTTCAAAAGAAAACACTTCCATTCCTTTATGTACAGGATGATTGACAGGCAAAGTATGGGCAAGGTAAATGGTCTTTCCATTAGAAATGTCTTTGCAAGAGAATAGACATAAACTTATGAAGACTATTATGAATATAGGATGAAAAGTACATGTTTTTATGATCATCCTAAATAGTTTTTGACGTTAAAATAACTGATGTCAGAGACCAGACCTCCAAGAAGTTTTTCATCATTAGGCAGTTCTCCATTTTGGACATCGGTTCCGATAAGATTGCACAATAGTCTTCTGAAATACTCATGTCTGGGAAAGGAAAGAAAACTTCTACTATCTGTCAACATTCCTATAAATCTAGAAAGCAGGCCAAGGTTAGATAAAGCATTTAGTTGCTTTTCCATTCCGTCTTTCTGATCTAAAAACCACCATGCAGAACCCCATTGCACCTTTCCTGGCATGGAACCATCGTTAAAATTGCCTGCCATGGTAGCAAACACTTCGTTGTCTCTTGGATTGAGATTGTATAATATTGTTTTGGGTAAGCATCCTTTGGCATCCAATGCATTTAAAAATTTGGACAAACTCTCGGCTTGCTCAAAATCTCCAATACTGTCACATCCAACATCGGCACCTACTTGAGTCAATAACCTCATGTTATTGTTCCTCAACGCTCCTAGATGAAGTTGCATGGTCCATCCTTTTGCATAATACAATTCGCCCAAGTCAAGCATTAATTTTGACTTAAAGGCAATAGCTTCAGCAGCTGAAATTGGTTCTCCTTTTAATCTCTTTATAAGAATGTCATCAACCTTATCCACTTGATCATAAGAAGCATATAGATGTGAAAGTCCATGATCAGAAATGATGCAACCCAAACTCTCAAAGTAATCCATTCTACTTTGTAAGGCGGCTATAAAACTTTTATAATCTTTAATCTCACTTTGAGTCATTTTAGCCATGGCATCGATACTGTCCATAAATGTGTGAGCATCAATCTGAATCAATTTGTCTGGTCGAAACGTAGGCAGCATTTTAAGATTTGATACTTTACTGCCAAAGGATTTATGATGAGATAAGTCGTCTGTAGGTTCGTCGGTAGTACATACCAATTCTACTTTCATTTGTGTAAGAAGACCAACCGCTGAATGAGATTTTTGAATTAGAATCTCATTGCATTGATCGTAAATGTGTTCAGCATTCGATGCGTTGAGTAATTCTTCAATGCCAAAATATCGTTTCAATTCCAGATGGGTCCAGTGATAGAGCGGATTTCTAAGGGTATAAGGAACGGTTTCTGCCCATTTTATAAATTTCTCTTTATCCGATGCTGATCCAGTAATGTATTGTTCTGGAATACCATTGGCCCGCATCGCTCTCCACTTGTAATGATCTCCTTTAAGCCATACTTCTGTGATGGTTTGGTAGGTATGGTCATTTGCTATTTCGGAAGGTGGCAGGTGGTTGTGATAGTCTATGATCGGTTGATCCTTAGCATAGCCGTGATATAGCCTTTTGGCCATTTCGTTTTGTAGTAAAAAATCTTCATTGATAAATGTCTTCATAGGTTCATTTAT
>JBBKVK010000361.1:0-36517 GCA_037968395.1 Saprospiraceae bacterium
TAGTATAACTCATCTTTTAAATAATTCCAAAAATCATATATAAATATTGCAACTTAATCTCTTCTAAATTATTAAGAAATTTGAATTAATAAGCCAAGACTATCTGCAACTTTCAGTAATAATTACAAACGCAGTTTTCAAGTAGTTCATCCAAAGAATTTAACCAGTTTTATTTCCAAGATTGAAGATTAAGTATTAGTAACTCCATCGCTCAAGCCAAGGCCATAATATTTCTGGTCCAGATACTTTGTATTTGTTGTTTTTACCATTTGGAAAATTATGTTCTAATTCATTAACTATCATCAGATTGTATTCATTTAATTGACTACTTAATTGGTTATTAAAAGTTAGAATGTTGTATGCTGGAGGATTTCTGTTTTCTGAATATATCGTGTCTAACATGAGGGTTGCAAGTATAGAATTGAGATGGGGTCTAAATTGAGATTTTGACATAAAAATATCCCCTTCAAGAGGTATCTCTTCTGATATACCACTTGCCTCTATAATTTTAGGATCTTTACTCCCTAGAATACAGAATAATGGTAAATATCTATCGCCAACCACTGCTTTTACTTCTGGTATCCCAAATCCTCCACCTGTTGCTGCTGCTGCAAACAATTTTGGATCTTCCTGCAGAATTCGATCTCTAATAAATCCTCCTCCATTTGAAAATCCGACAATATATCTTCGTGTATTATCTATATTAAACGTCTTATGCATTTGTTCAACTAACCATTGCATATATGCCACATCGTTTTGCAAGACTGTACCAGGCTCAACATCATCAATTGCATTTGCATCGTTCCATTTTGTTGATATGACACCGTTTTTATCTTTGACTGGATACTCATATCCAGTTGGGAAAAGTGCTATAAATCCTTCTGTTTCTGCTTTTTCTACCCATCCGCTGATCTTATAAAACTGCTCGCCATTCCCTGAAGTGCCGTGAAGCATAAATAACATAGGAATAGAATCATTTAAGTGCTTATAACTTAGTGGTACATGTACCACAAAGTTTCTTATGACTCCATTTACTTCTAAGTTGTAAGTATTATGCCCAATTACCCAACTTAAGGAATCAATGCTTGGCTTGAATCCGGAATTAATATCAGTAGTTATAAATTTCTCTTTTTCACAAGAGAGTGAAGCAATAATTATCATTGATAAGAATAATATCCTTTTCATGTTGTTAAATTGATTTAGTGTTTGTTATATTTTGATAAACTTTGTCTTGGTAGATTCACCAATTTGAAGAATATAATAACCAGGAGTAAGTTTGCTAATATCGATTGGACTGCTTAGAGAATAATTATTAGAATGATAAACGGATTGACCAAATCCGTTTAAAATCCTAATGTCAATTGGTTTTAATAATCCTTCTATATGAAGGAAGGAATTTGTGGGGTTAGGGTAAATATTAATATTTGAATGGTCTTTTCGGTCTAAGCCCGTAGAGCAAGCAAATAATACTTGATCAACAGAGTTACATTTAGTGTCATTATTAATTATAAATGCCTTTTCTGGTGTTGCAATTAAAAAAGAACAAATACTTTGATTATTACAGAGTTTTAATCGATTGTTACCTTGAATAATAAGGTGATTGATGTCAGAAATGTTTATATTGTCTAAGCCAGCAAGTGACTCGATTCGAGGGTTGTCATAGATTACCAATGAATCAGATATTTGTAAGTTTTCGTTTAATGGTTCTAAGGTTAATAGAATATCATTTATTCCTATTCCGAGACTAAGAACTGAGCTTAATTGTTCAATACCAACTAGAGAATTAAGCGTTTTGTTATTTATTATTTTGGCAAAACCGCCGACTGTGGCTAATTTATCAATACCAGTAAGATTTTGAATTCCATTTTCATTAACGATAAAATCCCCACCGACTGAGGTTAAGTTTTTAAACCCATTTAGATCTGTTAGAGTCTTGTTAGAAATCAATTCCAGACTTCCAGGGATAGAGGTAATTTTACTAAAATCCACTGTTTTAAGGTTGATATTATTTCTTATAAGAATGCTTTCACCTATAGTAGTTATATTCTTAAAAGCTGAAACACTTTGCAATTCATTGCAAAATCTTACTCTAACTGCATTATTAACTTTTTTCAAAGTTATTAAGGAAGAGACATCATTAAGTACCAAGTTGCTATCGATGGCGATAAAGCCAACTTCTGTTAATAATTTTACACCATTAAACGAAGTAAGTTTTTGATTCTGATGTACTCTAAATTCGCCATCGACTATACTTAGGCTATCTAGACCATCTAGGGAACTAAGCTGCCCATTCATTGAGATGAATATATCTGCAGTGATTACATTGATTCTTTCAAGTCCATTAAGATTTATCAAACTATCATTCAAGCTAATGTTAATAGCGCCATTGATTGAGTTTATTTTTTGGAGTCCTTTTATATCCTTAAGGTGGGAATTGTTTTTAACAATTAAATCACCAGCGATTACCTCCAAATTGTTAAGACCAGTAAGATCTTTCAATGAATTAGATGTTATTTCTAGATTTCCATTAATACTTTTTATTTTAGAAAAACCATTTAGTGAAAGAATCGGATCACCTACAAATTCATTAATTCTTACACCACCCTGAATATTGATGCAGTTCGGAAATTTTATTTGAAAGGAATCAAGTTGTGATTGCTTATTAAATACGATGCCATTTGGTAGACAGCCTTGCCCAGTTACTTGAACACTGATCGTTACTAAGATTAAAATATATAGTTGACGCATACTCTTTAAAGATTTAGTTATTTGACAAAATTAGCTTTAACAAGGAGTAGATCTAGTCACCCTTTAGAGGGATATTTATAAATTCTAATCAGTATTCATGTGAATATCTTTAAAATTTGTATTTTTAGATTGAAAATGCGATCTATTAATGGCTCTTACTTATATGGAAATTGAATTTATCGTAATTATCTAACCACCTAATCAATTTTAAAAGATATGGATTTATGGCAAGAAAGACTAGTGATTTATGATGAACTAGTGTCAAAATGCAAACAATTTAAGCGTAAAGGCAAGACGATGCCTTATACCTCAGCCAATGGATATATGTTTTCTGTGCTAAATAAAGATGCACAATTAGGGATTAGATTTTCTAAAGATGTACAGAAAAAGTATATGAGTGAGCTGAATACTACTGAATTCCGTTCATATAATGTTGTCAAGAAGGGATATATATTAATGCCTGATGAAATGCTTAATGACCTTGATAAACTGTCGGTCTATTTAATTGAAAGTTATAATTATATCATGAATCTACCTTCAAAATAAGGGACAACTAGCTCGGAAGTCGCATTACATGTATTAATCTCTTTACAGAATATTTTCTAGATCCATTAGCAACTAGGAGTAATAATCCACCCAGTAATGCAATATTGATCATGAAATGCAGAGAATTGATCCTTTGGATATCTGGAGGGTCATTCCAAAATGAATAAACTATTATGGTAAATGGCAACCAATAGGAAACTAAAATTATTGCACCAATATTTGCATAATATCCTGTTAAAACCATTAAGCCTCCAAGTAATAGAGCAATTATACCTGTGTATAAAAGTATATTTGGATAAAAAGTAACCCCATAGTTTAGCATTGTTTCTATCGTATTGTCAAAAAACAATATCGAATCTATGCCCTCATAGATAAAAAATATGGCAATAAACACCCTCGCTATTAAATCTGCTATGTCTTTCATTTAATGCAAATGTAATAGCTTATCTAACACTTCTCATAGTTTAAAATTATATAATTATTATTGCGTTTTATAAAAGACTATACCTTAGCACTATAGTTGTGTTAACAATGAATAGTATCAATGGTAAAAATAAAAATATAAAAATAAATAACATATTATTAATTTTTGTAATATGTATTCTCTTATATTTGTGGCGTTGAAAGCAACATTCTTAGTTATTAGCTGAGGTCAAAAGAAAACTATACTGTCAATAGAAGAGGGAGGTCATTCCAAAACCGATTTACTTTTTCTATATTCTGGCTTCAACCAATAACAAAACATAAGATGTTGCGATGGTATAGTTTTCTTTATTTTCTAGTCATAATTTCTTGTATTTTTTAGATTGTCTGTCAATTTGACACGTATTTGCTAATGGCACATGGTTTGTGTTTATGGTAATTGCAATTATAAATTTTAAAATACAACATTAAGATGGCAAAAGGACAGATATCCGTTCAAACGGAAAACATTTTTCCAATAATTAAACAATTTTTATATTCAGATCAAGAAATATTCTTGAGAGAACTTGTCAGTAATGCAGTGGATGCAACTACTAAACTCAAAACCTTAGCAGCATTAGGTGATGTTAAAGGGGAAGTAGGCAGCACAACCATTTCTGTTAAAGTGGATAAGAAGGGCAAAACAATTACTATTTCAGATCAAGGGATAGGAATGACAGAAGACGAAGTTCAAAAATACTTGAATCAAGTTGCTTTTTCATCGGCTGAAGAGTTTTTAGAAAAGTATAAGAATCAAGCAAGTATTATTGGGCACTTTGGTCTTGGATTTTATTCAGCATTTATGGTCGCTGAGAAAGTCGAAGTAATAACAAAATCATATACTGGAGCAGATGCTGTAATGTGGTCTTGTGATGGAAGTCCAGAATACGAAATAAATCCTGCTGAAAAAGAGGGTAGAGGTACCGATATCATTCTATATATATCAGATGATAGCAAAGAATACCTAGAGAATAATAAGATCGAAGGGTTACTAAATAAATACTGTAAGTTCTTACCTATTGAAATCAAATTTGGTACTAAAGAAATTACTCATACCGAGGGTGAAGGAGATGCAAAAGTAGAAACAAAAGAGACTGTAGATAATATCATCAACAACCCTAATCCTCTTTGGAAAAAGAAACCTAACGAGATCACGGATGAAGAATACAAGGCTTTCTACAAAGAATTGTACCCTCACTCGCAACCACCATTGTTTTGGATTCATTTGAATATTGACTTTCCATTCAACCTTACTGGTGTTTTGTATTTTCCTAAGTTAAATAACAGCTTGGAGGTCCAAAAGAACAAAATTCAGTTATACAGCAATCAAGTTTACGTTACTGACGAGGTTAAAGAGATTGTACCTGAGTTTTTAACTCTGCTTCATGGAGTAATTGATTCACCAGATATTCCGCTTAACGTATCTAGGTCATACTTGCAAGCGGATAGTAATGTCAAGAAGATTACGTCTTACATTACTAAAAAAGTAGCAGAAAAGCTAGGAGCTACTTTTAAAGAAGATAGATCTTTATTTGAACAAAGATGGGAACAGACAGGTGTGTTTGTCAAATACGGGATGATCTCCGATGAAAAATTCAGTAAAAAAGCCAAAGACTTTGTGCTATTTAAGAATAGTGATAATAAATTCTATACTTTAGAAGAATACAAAGAGCATATTAAAGGAGCACAAACAGACAAGTATGACAAATTGGTCTGTTTATATGCAAATGACGCAAAGGAGCAATACGCTTATATAAAAGCAGCTAAAGAAGCTGGATTTGATGTATTGTTATTTGATAGTCCAATAGATAATCACTTTATGCAACATATGGAGTATGGAGGGGATAGTTTGACTTTTGTGAGAGTTGATTCAGACACGGTTGATAATCTAGTTCAAAAAGATGAAACTAAGGAATCTGTGTTGTCAGAAGCTGAGCAAACAAAAGTTAAAGACCTGTTTACAGCAGCTCTAGGCGATCTTAAAGGTGGGAGTATAGAATTGAAGCCATTGTCACCAGGACAAGCTCCTGTATTGATTACAAAGCCGGAATTCATGAGGAGAATGCAAGAGATGCAAATGATGCAAGGCATGACAATGGGAGAATTTCCAGAGATGCATAACATTGTGGTAAACTCAAATCACCCTTTGATTGCACAGTCTTTATTGACCAAAGGTGATGATGAGCAAAAAGAAACGGTCTCTTATCTACATAAGTTAGCTTTACTTAATCAGAATATGCTTAAAGGAGAAGAGTTAGACGCTTTCATCCAGAAAAGTATGAAAATGATGGAGTCTTAAACTCTTGAAAATATTTGGAATAATATGAATCCTCTATCGAGTTTACTTGGTAGAGGATTTTTTATTTACAACTATTGGAAATCCATTGGAACAAGCTTTTAATCGTACTATTATATGTTATTCAAGACAAAGAAATGGATACATTCTGTCTATGATAACTTTGGAGGTGGTGGAGTAGGGTCTTACTGGGTTGGATTTAATGATACCCCAGAACATTTAAATGGTAGGTTAGTTTATGGAATAAGGAGATCTAATCAAGAAGAGGGCAATGATTGGATTGAAGCTAAAAATGAGTGGATACGTCAAGACGACTCAAAAGTATATTATTATGACAGAAGTCGAAGCTATTTGCTTTATGAATTTTCTTTACAAATTGGTGATAGATATTCACCTTACGATGGCATTGATTTGGAAGTTATAAATGTAGAGTATATAGAACTGCTCAATGGTGAATGGAGGAAAACGATAGAATTATCTTGCGATGATATGCCTGATTTTAAATATATTTGGATTAATGGTGTTGGCGATAAAGATTTTGGATTGTTATCCCCACTTTTATATTGTTCTTTTGATTATGACATAGAATTACGGTGCCACTATGAGTCAAATGATTTGCTTTATGTAAATCCAAGAGCAAATAATTGCTGGTTAACTGGAGTAGATGATTTGCCAATAGTTAAAACCGAAATATTTCCAAATCCAAGTAGCGAAATTATTACTTTGTCGATTGAAGTAACTGAAAAAGCAAATGGATTTATATATGCCTTTGATGGGTCTATGGTAAAATCATTTGTATTTAACCAAAATGATATCAACATATCAGACCTAAGTCAAGGAATGTATTTACTCAATATAATAGATAAAAATCATAGTTATGTAGGTCAGTTTATTAATGAGTGATTTTCAGTTGAATGAATGCTCAAAATAATATAGATTTTATCCGCCCATACGTTTTCTTTGCTTTTTGCTAAAGAGATTAGACTTACCTTTTTTACGAGACATTGTGCCATCTCTGCCAGTTGGTGGAGCATATTTCTCTTCTAAACCACACCCTTCTTTTGTCTTGCAAGAGGCGGATGTAGTGCTTAAAATTGCCCAAAAGCCTATAAATACTAGGAAAAAGATAATTTTTTTCATTTATTTTTAAATTTCTTTTACAAAAGTACGATATTTTTTTTGAAGCGAGGTAATCCGTTGATAGTCAACATATATAAATTAAATTAGATGTATAATAATGGCGTAAAATATGACTGAAATGCCAATAAATATCGATGTTTTAGCATTTTTATTTGGCTAACTATTGTATAGTAAAAATAGTTAATATACTTTTGCATCGGAATAAATTCTTAATACTTTAAAATAATTAACAATGAACAAAGGAGATTTAATTGATGCAGTAGCTGGAAAAGCTGGAATTACTAAAGTACAAGCAGGAGAAGCAGTTAATGCTGTATTTGCAAGTATCGAAGGTGCATTAGTAAAGAAAGACAAAGCTGCTTTCGTTGGTTTCGGAACTTTTTCTACTTCAGAAAGAGCTGCTAGAGATGGAAGAAATCCTGCAACTGGTAAAACTATCAAGATCGCTGCAAAGACTACAATCAAGTTTAAAGCTGGTTCGTCTTTTTCGGATTCTGTAAACAAAAAATAATTTCTTTTTTATAAAGAAATATTAATGTTTTAGGGACAACTCTTTATTGGGTTGTCCTTTTTTTATGCCTATGAGTGTTAAAAAGTTGTAAAAATATAGTTTGTAAAGTAATATTTTTGAGTTTAATACTTCATACATCTAATTATGGCCACCCTCAAATTAGTCTTAAATTAATTCTGTTTAAGCTTAAGCAATTCTTATTCATTAAAGATCATCTTAAGGATTTATATAAAACAAATACAAAAGCATTTTATTTACCGTAATAAGGTATTAATTGCAAACTATTTATTAAAATTATCTAATATGGATAAATAAATATTCATATTATACGTATTTGTATAATTACCACTCCATTTCAGCCACATCTTTGACTTATCAATTTTGAATTAACACAAATATTAAGTCTTATGAGAAATGTACTTTTATTACCAGGAACAGATGCTATTGAAATGGAAAGTTATAGACACCAAGCTTTTGAAATTCCAGAAGTTCAAGCATTAGTCGCTAACACTCAATACATCATTAAGGAAAATTACCAACTTGATTTAGATTTATCTGGATATATGGTTGCACCGAATGATCCATCGACAGAAGGATTTCAAAAATTAGTCTTGTGTTCGCTGGCTACTCAAGTAGCATTATGTGAAAAGTTTGAAAAAGAAGAGGGAAATATATTAGGAATACTGGGATTGTCACTCGGTGATGTTGCAAGGTCTGTAGTCTGTGGGATCTGCTCTTACGAAGATGGTGTAAGGCAATTATTCGAATTTACAAGATATAATCACCTCGTAAAAAATGGCTTAACCATACAAATCAAACTTTGTGAGCCTAATACTTTAGAATCATTAAAACTATCAGATTTTGATTTAGAAATGAGTATTGTTCAAAATGATAACTTCTTTTTAGTATCTGGAGAAACATTAAATGTACTTAATTGGTCACAAGAGGTAGGGATTCCTAATATTATAAAGTTTAGGACGCTGTACCCTTTTCCACTCCATTGCTCTTTAATGCAGCCAGTCGCAGATAAGATAGCTGAAGGAGTAAACAGAGCTTGTCAAATTAATAACCTCAAATACAAAATATTTTCAACTGTTTTTGCTAAAGAAATATCCTCTATTCATGAAATAGTGAAGGATTGTAGAGATAACATTGCCTCCACTTTATACTTTACTGATACTGTAAGATATATATTGCAAAAGTATCCAAGATCAGTATTTATTAATGTTGGCCCGGCTCCCACTCTAAAGTACTTTATCGAAAAAATGTCTTTAGTAGCTGAGACTCCAATTGTCCAAGACTATTTTATTGAGACCATTAATTCTAACGTAAATCTGGTAAGAGCATAATGCTCTTCTGCCTTTAAATTATTCCAACTAAATATTCATTATGAAACAAATAATAAGTAAAATCAAATCATGCTATCACCTTATCAGGGTAGCCATCAGACCTGAGAAAAACATTAAAAGTGTCGTATTTATTGGAGAAAAAGTAGGTGAATATACATCATCTAGAATTTCTGCCAGTAAATTATATCAAAATAAGGAAATGCAAGCAATGTACAATGAACGATATGGGATAGCTCCATTGAGTTTAACAGTATTATTGGATAATCCTGAAAATTCTCTTGGAATGAGATTGGCAAAGTTTTATCATTCTCAAGGCTTAAATTTTTATTCTACTTCATGTAATATCAAGATCAAAAGAAATCAGTATATCTATGTAAGGATTAGAAAATTACATGACTTTATTCACTTAACAATGGGTTACGAGAAAGATTTAGAAGGGAAAGCTCAAGTAAATGCATTTGTTGCTAATCAGACGAGAATGCCATTCCCACTTTTAATTACAATTTTTATCATTTTAAAAACATTGATAAGTAACCCTAATAGATTCTATCCTTTGATGGATAAGATTATCTCAGCATGGCAAGAATCAGCCCGATGTAAAAACTTTCTAACTTATAGTTGGGAGGACAAACTCGATCAACCATTTGCTAATATAGTACAAGAATTCAATAAAAATGAGGTCACCCAGACACAGCTTAATCCTTCAAGTATTCAATGTAGTCCTATATTTAATCAAAGAAACTCGAAGTTTCGACCAATTTCATTTTTCGAGATTAACTACCTAAGACCTGAGATATTGATGTAATGGATTTAGATAATCACTAATTTGAAGTGGCTAGATCTGATAACTTATTTTAACAATCTAAATTTTTATTATCATGAAAAATATTTTAATATTATTTATTATTCTGCTAGGTATTAATAATATCAATTCTCAGGATAGACAGCCTACAAAGGATTCTGTCAAGTTGGTTTGTATTATTTTGAATGATAAAACCGAAATTGTAGGAGAAATCATAGAGAATAATTCCCGTGAAATCACTATAAAGGCTATAGACGGTAGAGAAATGATCATACCTCAGTTTACAGTAAAAACAATTAAGGCAATAAAAGAATCAAGTTTTGACGCTGGGGGTCATTACGTTGGCAAGAATAACTTTAGTACAAGATACTTCTTAACAACCAATGGACTGCCTTTAGAAAAAGGTGAAAATTATATACAATGGACATTATTTGGTCCTGATATTCAATTTGGGGTGTCTGATAAAGTTGGTGTAGGGGTAATGACTTCATGGTTAGGAGTCCCAATTATTGGTACTGTCAAGTATTCTGATAAGATTAATGAAAAGACACATTTTGCTATTGGGACGCTCGTAGGTACAGGTTCTTGGGTTGCTCCATCGGTTGGTGGTGTGTTACCTTTTGCATCTCTTACATATGGGACTAGCAGACTTAATATTAATTTTAGTGCGGGCTATGGTGCTGTTTGGGCTGATGGAGATAGAGCTGGTAGAGCTATTTTTTCTGTAGCTGGTATAGCTAAGATTACAAAAAAATCAAGTTTAGTATTTGATTCTTTCATTTTGTCAGGTACTGGCGACGAATCTGGATTTGCTATACTTCTACCAGGCATCAGAATTCATAATTCCGAGCAATCAGCATTTCAATTTGGATTTGCGGCCTTTAGTTATGAAGGTTCATTTGCTCCGTTACCAGTACCAATGGTTCAATGGTTTAGAACATTCTAGTAGTTTAAATTTAATTAGTTTAAGATATCGTATATAAAGCAATTATCAATCATAATAATTATGGTGGCGGGTAGCAATACCTTGCCACTATATTATATTAGAAACTAAGTAAGACTTACTCTAATGAATGATCCCAAACAAGATTGAAACGATATTATCCGTTTGCTTTCTTATGATCTGCTAAGAATTGTGCCAATCCTATATCTGTCAATGGGTGCTTTAATAGGCCCAACATGGCACTTAATGGACAAGTAATGATATCTGCTCCCGATCTTGCAGCATCTACGATGTGCTTGCTATTTCTGATGGATGCAGCTAATATTTGTGTGCTGTATCCTTGTATAGCGTATATTTCTGCTATATCCTTGATTAAGTCCATGCCATCCCAGTTTAAGTCGTCAATTCTGCCTACAAAAGGACTTAAGAATGTAGCTCCAGCTTTAGCTGCTAAGATAGCTTGACCAGATGAGAAAACTAATGTACAGTTTGTAGGGATACCTTTTTCTGCAAAATAAGAGATCGCTTTTATACCATCTTTGATCATAGGGATCTTTACTACAATGTTTTCAGCAAGGTCAGCTAATATTTCTCCTTCTCTAACCATGCCGGCAAAATCAGTACTGATTACTTCTGCACTAACAGGACCATCCACTATATTGCAAATTTCTTTATAATGATTCATCACATTTTTATCACCTGTGATGCCTTCTTTAGCCATTAATGAAGGATTGGTAGTGACGCCATCAAGGATGCCAAGGTCATTAGCCTCTTTGATTTGATCTAGATTTGCTGTATCGACAAAAAATAACATGTGTGGAAGATTTTGATATAAAAAAGAAGTGAGGACAAGAACCTAACCGCTCAACTCTCTACCCTTGCTGCATCTCTACCCTGGGGGAGTTCAAGAGGAGCTGGCCGTTCCGCCCTCACAGGGTGCAAAAGTAATACAATTATGTAAATTAAATTATGATTACAGTATATATTTTTATGATAATAACTGTGAAGGGTAATAACTCTTTAACTATCAAATGGATATGTGGAGTAAGGAGTCTTTAGTAAAAGATTGTATTAAAACTGGAGAAACGGTTTAATGCCTTAAATTTACTAATTGTAATCAATGATGTATTCTCTAATAGTCGACATGACGTACAAAGATAGTAGCTTTGCAGCAAAGATTTTAATAAACCATCGAGCATGATAAATCATAAAACATCAATAGTATTCTTAGGAGCAACTGGAGCAGTGGGTTCAGCTACACTTGACCAACTTTGTACTTTTAATAATATTAGTCGACTATTATTATTGGGAAGAAGGAAAGTTGAGAATCTCACTTCTGATTTTGTTGAGCAACAAAATATTGACATTTTTAATCCAGAAACCTATTCGTCACATTTGAAAAATTTTGATGCAGCAATTTGTACTTTGGGTGTTGGGGAGCCCTCTAAAATGAAAAAAGAAGATTTCATAAAGATTGATAAAATTGCTGTTTTAGACTTTGCCAAAGAATGTAAGAAGGCAGGGATAAAACATTTTCAATTATTAGCGTCTGTTGGTATAGATAGTGCATCAAGTAATTACTACTTAAAAGCCAAAGGGGAACTTGTAGATGAATTGCAGATATTAGACTTTGAGAGGCTAAGTATATTTCAACCTTCTATGATCATTACTCCAAATAATAGATATGGATTTTCGCAAGGAATTCTGCTAAAAATTTGGCCAATTTTGAGTTTTATACTGATAGGTGGACTTAAAAAATATAGAGGAATAAATGTTGACTTGTTAGGTAAATCAATTGCAAACAATATTAATAATCATAACTCAGGAATGGAAAGATTGGAATGGGATGAACTGATGAAATTGATATAAAATTAATCGATGATATTGAGATAATCACTTGATAATTGAAAACCATAGCTAGAAAACACTCTAAATATTAAACCACTTTCTGAACTATTATAGATGAATTTCAAGTTTTATAGCTGCATTAACAATATCATATGAATATTTTTAAAGACTTTAAAGAAAAGCTTAATTCACAAGGTTATTTTATTGAAAGGACAGATTTTAATAGGCCTTGGGGTGGGTTTTTAGTAATTGAAGAGCACCAAAAGGAAAAATTTATAAACCAATATTTTACTAATTTAGAAGACGGAGCGATTGATTTTTCATTAAAATTAAGCCCTAAGATATTGATTGTGGCACCAAATCAAAGATTATCGTGGCAGTATCATCACCGAAGGTCGGAACTATGGGAAGTATATCAAGGCACTGTCGGCGTAATTAAAAGTAGAACGGACGAACAAACTTTATTAATTCATTACAATGAAGGAGATCAAATCACTTTGGCAAAAGGAGAAAGACATAGACTAGTTGGTTTGGACGAATGGGGTATAGTTGCTGAAATTTGGGCACATACCGATTCAAACCATCCTTCTGATGAGGATGATATTGTGAGATTACAGGACGATTATTCAAGAAAAACTCCTGGAATTTAGATCCATAAATGCAAACAAATGTTTCTTTAAATAAAACTTAACAGCAATCATATAACTTTTGACCTATTCTTGCAGTTATACTTCTGCAAGGTTGGTAATTTGTTAACTTTGCGATCAACTTATTATAAATACCCTATATTGATGAAGAGAATATTAACAATTGTGCTTTTGATAGGAATCGGCCTTTCTTTAAAGGCTTCTTATATAATCATCCCAATGGATACTGGTCAGAAAGACCACCTTAAAGCCTATGGGATCACCTATTGGGTAATAAATAATAAAGTGGAAGCTTATTGGTTGTTAAATTACAAAGGAGGAAGTTTTGCAATCCCATATGCTGATAAAATAGAAGCTGAATGTAAGATTAGAGGAGTAACATATATGGTAATCCCAGATGTGCAATTTGCTCAAATTAGGCAAGAGATAGCTAATCCTGAAGTCAACCAAGAAGCCATTAAACTGGAGAAAGCTCCTAAAATAGCCGTTTATACTCCCAGTTTTAATGCTAAAGGAGAAAGAATTCAGCCTTGGGATGATGCCGTAACGATGGTCTTAGAATATGCCGAAATTCCTTATGAAAAAGTATATGACAGAGAGGTATTAGAGAATAAATTGGCAGAATATGATTGGTTACACTTGCACCATGAAGACTTTACAGGCCAATACGGTAAGTTTTATGCTTCAAATGGTGGAAAGCCTTGGTATAAGTTAAATCAAGAGAAAACAGAAGAATTGGCCAAAAGCTTAGGTTTTAGCAAAGTGTCTCATGCAAAATTAGCAGTGGCTAAAAAGATAAGAGAATATGTAGAGGGCGGTGGTTTTATGTTTGCTATGTGCTCCGCCACTGATACCTATGATATTGCATTAGCGGTAGAAGGACTTGATATCTGTGATAAGATTTATGATGGAGATGGTTTTGATCAGAATGTAAACAGCAAACTAAATTTTGATAATACTTTTGCTTTTAAGGATTTTCAATTGGAGTTAAATCCTTTGACTTATGAGCACTCAACTATTGATAATAAGTCCAGAACTACACTACCTGAGCAAGATTATTTTACCTTGTTTGATTTTAGTGCTAAGTGGGATCCAATCCCAACAATGTTGTGCCAAAATCACACTAGAACTGTGAAAGGATTTATGGGTCAAGCTACCGCATATGGCAGACAATTCATTAAACCTGAAGTGTTGATCTTAGGTGACAATAAAGCAGCAGCAGAAGTAAGATATATTCATGGAACTTATGGATATGGTACTTGGACATTCTATGGAGGGCATGATCCTGAAGATTATAGACATTACGTGGGCGACCCAGAGACTGACCTTAGTCTTCACCCTCAGAGTCCTGGCTATAGATTAATCTTAAATAATATCCTTTTTCCGGCGGCAGAAAAGAAGAAAAGAAAGACTTAATTTGCATAAAATTACTTTCTAATATATCTTTACAAGATGAATCCAAAAGTTGATGCTTATATAAATAATGCCGATAATTGGCAGAAGGAAATGGAGCTGTTAAGGTCAATTCTATTAAATTGTGGTTTGACTGAAGAGCTAAAGTGGCGAGTGCCATGTTATACTTTTGAAAATGCAAACATCATCATTTTAGGTAAGTTTAAAGAGTACGTTACACTCAGTTTTTTTAAAGGTGTATTGCTTGAAGATTCAAAAGGGATATTGGTTAAGCCAGGAGAAAATTCTCAAACTGTAAAGATGGCTAAGTTTACCAGTACCAAACAAATAAAAGAGCTATCTACAAATCTTGAATCATATATATATGAAGCCATCGAAGTAGAAAAAGCTGGTTTAAAAGCTGAATTTAAAGAAAGTACAAATTTTACTTTAGCTGAAGAAATTCAAGATGTATTAAATCAAAACTCAACATTAAAGAAGGCATTTGAATCACTGACAATAGGACGTCAAAGAGCCTATAATATATTTGTTTCAGGAGCTAAACAATCTAAAACTCGAACAGCTAGGATTGAAAAATACATCCCAAGAATTCTCATAGGTAAAGGTATAAATGACTGTACTTGTGGACATTCTAAAAGATTGCCAAATTGTGATGGATCACATAAGTTATTCGGTATTGTTCCGCTTTAGAATCTAATATCATCCATCTTGCGACGTTCTAATTAACAAACTCGATCTGCACAGGATGATGAAGCAAATGACTCAGGTTTTGCTTTAAATACGAAGCCCATACCTAAAATATATCCCATTGCTTCCTTCAATGCAACATTAGATTTAAATGCTGGATCTGTATTGATATCGGCATGTACTTCTAACTCCACATCATATAAATCTAACAGATCACATAAAGTATAAGCTACCTTAATTGACATGCTGACCTCTGTGATCATTCGTTCTTTCAGTCCCATCTCTTGATCTTTTGATTCGTTGGCGATAAACATAAATCCACCTTTTTGTTCTCTTAAAAAAACAATCACTGTAGCAAAGTCAATTCTGCCATGCCTTATTTGTGAATCTGAGCCAATGCATACCTTTAACTTATTGCCGAGTAGTGATTCTCTTTCGAGTGTTTCTTCTACAGCTTGAAGTAGCGGTTTTTGGATTGGCTCTCCATTTAATCTTCTCCAATCCATTATTTTAATTATTTAATATCTAGATGAAAGTATTGTTCAAGTTAAAATTACGAAAAATATTTTAATCGCAAACGTTTGTATTTTTTATTTTTGCCAATTGTATCTATTTTGAAGGTTATTTTCTAGCCAAGTCTATCGATTGGCTTTTAAAGAAATATCTCATGTTCATGATATAGTATGTCACACAAAATAAAATGCTATTCGATATTCTTTATTATTTACATTCCCACTTGCTATATTTACACCACAATGATTAAAGGAAGACTTTTAGCGGTTAGGGATTTAATGTTGAGTTTTGGGGATGATAGTCCAGTACTCAATAAGATATCTTTTGATGTAGGTCATGGTGAGATTATAGGATTAGTCGGGGAGTCAGGTTCAGGTAAGTCGGTGACCAGTCTTTCTATAATGAAACTATTGCCTAAGAAAGCTAAACTTAGTGGTAGTATCAAATTCGATGGGTATGACTTAACGCCATTGAATGATAAAGCAATGCAGTCTGTTAGAGGCAAGCAAATTAGTATGATATTCCAAGAGCCAATGAGTTCTTTAAATCCATCTCATCGCTGTGGACATCAGGTGAGAGAAGCTATATTGATTCACCAAGATGTAACTAAAGAGGAAGCTAAGGCCAAAGTATTATCTCTATTTGAAGATGTTTTACTTCCTGACATAGAGCGGATATATAACTCATATCCCCATGAACTCTCTGGAGGACAATTACAAAGAGTAATGATATCTATGGCTATTGCCAACTATCCAAAACTATTAATAGCTGATGAACCTACAACGGCATTGGATGTAACAGTTCAAAAAAATATTGTAGACCTTTTGCATTCTATTAGAGACAAATATGGTAGTTCTATCATTTTTATCTCACATGATCTAGGTGTTGTAAAAAGTATAGCAGATAAGGTGATTGTGATGCAACAAGGTAACATTGTAGAATCAGGCGAGGTGAGCCAAGTGTTTGATAATCCTACTCATCCTTATACAAAAGGATTATTAGCATGTAGACCGCCTTTGGATCACAGATTGAAGAGATTGCCAACGGTTCAAGATTTTCTACTAAAATCAGAACATGAGGTGAATACATACCTTAAGAGTCTTGATTATAGTTTTGATAAATGGTCTGCAGATTATAACAAACTAAGTCAACACCAAACACTATTATCGGTATCAAAACTCAACAAATGGTATCCAACGAAGACTTCATGGTTAGGAAAGCCATCAGAATACTTTAAGGCTGTAAAAGATGTAAGTTTTGAGATCAAAAGAGGGGAGATATTAGGACTGGTAGGAGAGTCGGGTAGTGGCAAGACTACTTGCGGCAGATCGTTGTTAAGATTGGTAGAACCAACCAGTGGAGAAATCACCTTTGATGGTAAAAATATACTGACTTTGCCAAAGGAAGAATTGAGAAAGCTACGGAAGGATTTTCAGATCATCTTTCAAGACCCATATTCTTCTTTAAACCCAAGGATGAAAGTAGGGGAGGCCATCATGGAGCCAATGACAATACACAGTCTTTATGGTAGTAAAAAACAACGAAAAGAAAAAGTAATTGAGCTATTGGAGACCGTGGAGTTAAAAGCTGATTACTTTGATCGATATCCGCATCAATTTAGTGGCGGTCAACGCCAAAGGATTTGTATTGCAAGAACATTGTCCATGAATCCAAAATTTATCGTTTGTGACGAGTCGGTTTCTGCATTAGATGTTTCTGTTCAAGCTCAGATACTTAATTTGCTTTTAGACCTAAAGGATAAGTTTGATCTTAGTTATCTATTCATTTCTCACGACATCTCGGTTATTAAATTTCTATGTGACAATGTGATGGTCATGAAAGATGGTGAGATCGTAGAAAAGGCATCCTCAGAAGAGATTTACAACAATCCAAAAGAGCATTATACTCAGCGCTTAATTGAGGCTATTTACAAGTGATTTGATCATTGTCAATGTTTAATGGAAAAGCTGATTATGGATAATGTACAGACATTCGTTCCTTAGTTTCACAGTAAGGCCTCACCAAGCCCGAATGGGACTGGTGAGGCCGAAAGTTCGTTTTTCATAGGCCAACTACCCAATATTAACCTCTAATTTCCCCTGCCCTAAAGGGTGTTAGAGGCTGACTCTTAATAAATTAGAAAGATCATTATTTACAATATAAAGTTATGTTCCCTATTAGAGTGAACCAATTAAAGATATTGTGGTGCTCTTCACCTTTTCACTCAAAGGCACCACCAAGTCCGAATGGGACTGGCGAGGCCGAAAGTATACTGTTTGGAAAATTGGAAAAATAAAAAAATGATAATTGAAAGTGGACAATTGATAATTCTTTGAAAATGGAAAGATTAAGAACTTAAAAACTCAAGATCTAAAGAGTAATTCGTTATACAATCCGCTAACCTTAAAAGTTCCTTCGTTTTACTGCGGACTTGTTGGTCTTAGCTCTAGGTCAAACAATTCAAAAGCCAAAACGCTAATAATCAAACTAACCAATTTGCCAACCCTCAAAATCACATCCATCCTTCCTTAGAAGACTCTACCTTATACAATACAAAGTTTATGATTTTGTATGCTTTATCTTCTTCGATGTAAGGTAGAGTGGACGATCCAGAGGCATGATAGAAAGTTAATGTGATCAAATCTCTACGTCTCATATATGGAGATTGCATCTTCTTAATAGACTGTACTTTGTGGATGGGAAAGACAGTGTGTTTGTCACCATACATTCCTCCTTTTATAAAGAAATAATTGTCGTCATAACCATATGCTGCTTTCCTGTATTTTAAGAATGCATGAAACAAAAATATAAGCGAAACTAAGCTAAGAATAAGTATTTTGTAGCTTAGATAATAACTAGCGAATAAAGTGATAATTAGAAGTATTGATCTGTATAATGCTTGTCTGTAGAGCCAATGTTTACTTATTTTATCAGTAGTTATATCTGATAAGTTAAGGTTTGGAAACAAGTCTGATAAAACTGTTTCTATGTGATGTACTTTACATGCTGGAATGGTAATTGACTTTTTTTCATTAATGGCTTCACTACCCGCCTGCTCAAATTTGAGGTCAAAGATGCCGATTAGCTTTTTGAGTAAATTATCTGACCATGTTACTTTTTGGATTTTTTGATCAAGTGCTGATACCATTCTCTTGGTAAACAACCCCGCAGTATATCTAAAGCCATTACCCGATCTTACTAATTTTAGATCATAATACTTTAGTACCATTCTAACCATTGAGATAAAAAATGAAGCAAGCAAAATGGCCATCATGAACATAATGATCATCAAAAACCCTATGGTTTCTATAGGTATCTCGCCTGTATAGTCATTGGGATCTAAGCCCATCTCTTGCATGTTAAAGTAGATATAGAAGAAAAATCCAAAGATTACACTGCTTGATTTTAAGTGGTTTTCGACCATTCCAGCTAAGAAAAGTTCTGTTGGGCTTATTTCAAGAATTAGTTTTTCTTTACCATTGATGGTTTCGGTACCCATTAGTTTATGCAATACATCTTGTTGTCCATTAGATTTTTGAGCATTGTCAGATTTGTACTTCATGACTCGATCCCTCAATGCGTAACCGACCTCTTTATCTATTGCATCTAGATTAAATTCTTCCTTGACTGATCCAGCTGTATCTGCTTTTAGTCTAGCAACATCAAATACTTTATGGATTATGTTTTGTTCGAAATTTATGGTTTGTACTCGGTCAATATCTATGGAGATTTTCTTCTTATTAAAAATCCCTTTTTCAATGATCAGTTCGTCGTCTTCGATATAAAACCGAAACTTAAAAAAGGCAACAATCGAATAAATCATCGATAAAGTGGCAATACCTATTATGCTCCACATAATATAATCACCCTTGGACTGGTTACCACCAATAACAAAAAGAATAACTAACGGAAGGGCTTGCCTAAACACGACAACATAAGTCTTCCAAATTATCATCAGAATGGCAACATATGACTGTCTTTGAGGTATGGAGAAGTCAGTATGGTTACTCTTCTTCATCCACTGCCGTTTTTTTAATAATAAAGCTTTTAATTAGCTCTGCATTAGACTTAGATAAGCCAGGTATTTCTAGATCAGACGAGCTACCCCCAGCCGTAAATATTTTTATTGAAGCAAGACCAAACATTCTGTCGATCGGGCCTTCGTTAATCTCACAATGTTGAACTCGGTTAAAAGGCAGAGCAGTGATTTCTCTCCAAATTAGTCCACGTTTATACGATATATCTTTTTGTCTTAAAGCATAACCTTTGAACTTAAAACCGAAGTATTCTAAAATTAAAATCAGTATAAATATTAATGAAATTGCACCTAAAATATTCCACCTATTTTCTTGTATAAAATCGGCGAAAAAACTAACGACTATAATAATGGTCATAATGATAAACCAAATAATAAGTGTAGTGATTATATTGGTGTTCAGGTATTTTGGTTCAAGGGATTCATAATTGATGATCTCATGATGCGGTAATCGGGAAGATTCAATTTGTTGATTTTCGAATATTTCGTTATCCATGTTTTTTGGCAATAAATTTAAAACTAAGATAATTGTAATAATTGAACTTATGCAGTCTAACTAGACTAATTTGTATTTATTATCGATTTGTATGATAAAACGGGGGTGGTAATACGTTATTTGTTCTATATTCATGTTATAAAATATTTTTACATTGACAAAAGCTTTTAAATTTATTGGAATCCTATTTTTGGTATTAATTGCCACATATGCAGTTGGTCCGAGAGTTACTTTTGATAAGATTGATTTTAATAAGAGTAATAATCCATTTCCTATCAATCAATTGGACGAAATTGTAGCAAGCAATGAGGCAAAAATATTAAATATAAAGCCTAATAATGAGGCAAAAATAGTTTGGGCTGATAGCACAAAATCAAAGACAGAATATAGCTTATTATATTTGCATGGATTTAGTGCTAGCCATGAGGAAGGGTCACCATTACATACTAATTTTGGTAAAAGGTATGGTTGCAATGTTTATTTGTCCAGGTTGTACGATCATGGTAGATTGGACTCTAATTCGCTTAAAGAATTGACACCTGATCGATTTTATAAATCAGCAGAAGATGCTTATATCATTGCTAAATCATTGGGTCAGAAAGTGATAATAATGTCTTGTAGCACGGGTGGTACATTGGATATATTATTGTCTCAAAAGTATCCTGAGATATATGGACATATCATGTATTCCCCAAATATTTCGATTGCAGACCCTACAGCGAAACTCATGACATTGCCTTGGGGAGCGCAAATATTAGAAATGGTGATGGGAGGAGAAATTAATCATGTAACTTATAAAGATGCAGCAAAGCCATATTGGTTAGAATCCTACCATAGTGATGGTATCATTGCCATGCAGACAGTTTTGGATGATTATATGGATGAAGAACATTTCAAGAAAATTAACCAACCACTTTTTATTGGGGCATATTATAAAGATGAGGAGCATCAGGACAATGTTGTCTCGGTTGCTGCAATGAGGGATTTTTATAATAAAATTTCAACACCCGTAGAAAAGAAAAGGTACATCGAATTTCCTAATGCTGGACGTCATGTAATTTCTTCACACATTTTTTCTGAAGACTTAAAGGGAGTTGAAATTGCGACGTATGATTTTGCAGAACAAGTTTTAGGTTTGAAACCAATCTCCAACTAGTATTCCTATATTTGCATTTCACCAATGACACTCACATGAAATATTTAGTACTTACCATTGCCTTAGGTTTTTTAATGTGTTCCTGCGCTGACAAAAAGAATTTATCCAGCGAAACTATTGCAGAAGTATCCAATTTGTCTTCTGATGATTTAGAGCAGAAAGCCTTGAGAAATTATCAAGATAATCCCAAGGGTTCAATTAAAGTGTTTAAAGAATTGGCAGCTCAGTTTGAAAAGGAAGGGAATATACTAAAAGCAGCTACAGTTAATTTGAATGTATCAAATATTTATGATGAGCATTTTATGGATTATAAATGGGCTTTAGAATATGCTACCAAAGCTCTAGTGCAATGGCAAGGTCAAAAAGATGAAATGCAAATTGCCAATCTTAAAAATCATATTGGTTATCTGAATGGGAAAGCTGGTGATTTTGATAAAGCAAAACTTGAAATTATGGAATCTATTCGACTATATAACAAGATGGCTTATGGACAAGGTATCGCTATTGCTAAGTTTAATTTAGCACGAGTGTCTTTTGAAGAGGGGAAATTTGAAGAAGCAGTTAAGCCTTTTGAAGAAGGCTTGAAATTTTGGAAAGGAGAAGAGAATTCCGGCAGTGTTTTTAATATGAATACATTTGGTATGGAGTTATATAGAGCCTTAGGTGAGGCAGAAAAAGCAGAAGAGCTACAACATGAAAACTATATAATGATTACTCAAATCAAATTGCCTGAATCTGAAGTAGAAAAATTTAAAAGCTTAGTAAAATAATGAGCTTTAATTTATAGGTAGAATATCAAAACAATATTAGTTTTCAAGAGTTAATCTTGATAGTAAATTGCGTCAAACTTTATAAAATCTGTATGTATAAATCACTGTCCGATATTGTCAAAGATTTAGAAAAAACCAATCAATTGATTAGGATTAAATCTGCCATTTCTGGTGATTTAGAAGCGGCAGAAATACATCGAAGGATTAATGAAGCAAATGGACCTGCTATTTTATTTGATAACATAATCGGAAGTGAGTTTAGAGCATTATCTAATCTGTACGGCACTTATGAAAGAACGGATTACTTGTTTAGGGATACTCTAGAAAGAGTAAAGAAGGTCACCGAACTTAAAGCAGATCCAAGCAATTTTTTAAGAAATCCAACAAGATACTTAAGTGCTCCATTTACAGCTTTGACTGCACTGCCAAAAAAATCTTGGTTCAAGCCCCCAGTAACATACAGTCAAACAAGTATTTCAAAATTGCCATTAATAAAATCTTGGCCTATGGATGGTGGTGCATTTGTTACTTTGCCTCAAGTATTTACCATGCCACCTGGATCTGATAAAATAATGCAATCCAATTTAGGTATGTATCGGATTCAATTGGACGGTAATAAGTATAAAACGGATGAGGAGATAGGGCTTCATTACCAAATACATAGAGGCATTGGCGTACACCATACTGAGTACAATAAGACAGACGAAGAATTCAAATGTAGCATTTTTGTAGGTGGATTAGCCAGTCATTCATTTGGTGCCATTATGCCTATGCCAGAAGGATTGAGTGAGTTAACATTTGCAGGAATGCTAGCAGGTAGAAGATTTAGGTATTATAAAGATGAACAAGGGCATATTTTGTCTTCAGATGCCGATTTTGTAATTACTGGGACGATACTTAAAGACAAGCAACTTCCAGAAGGGCCATTTGGTGACCATCTTGGCTATTACAGCTTGAAGCATGATTTTCCAGTGATGAAAGTTGATAGAGTATACCATAAAAAAGATGCCATTTGGCATTTTACTGTAGTAGGAAGACCACCTGCTGAAGACAGTAGTTTTGGGTATTTGATTCACCAATTGGTTGCAGCTTTGACGCCAACTGAGTTTCCTGGACTGAAGAGTATAAACGCGGTTGATGCTGCTGGAGTACATCCGTTACTGTTGGCGGTTGGTAAAGAAAGGTACATGCCTTTTAGGAACAGGGTTCCTGAGGAGATTCTTACCATTGGGAATCGAATATTAGGTAGTGGACAGACATCTTTAGCAAAGTATCTTTGGATTGCAGCGGATGAGGATGATCTAACTTTAGATGCTAAAAATTTACCACATTATTTTGATCACTTTTTACGAAGAGTCGATTGGACAAGAGATATACACTTTCAAACTAAAACAACGATAGATACTTTAGATTACAGCGGTTCTGGATGGAATGCAGGGTCAAAGGCACTAATAGCTTGTAGGGGTGAGGAAATAAGAAGTCTATCTACAGAATTGCCTACTAGACTTGATATTAAAATGATAAGTAAGGCAAATGTAGCCATACCTGGTGTACTAATCTTGCAAGGAGAAAGTTGGCAAGGGTATCCACAAGCATCACAAGAATTAAGTGAAATATGCAAGGAATTGCATGAAGTTAACTTAAGAGGATTTCCTCTTATTGTACTTTGTGATGACTCTGAATTTACAGCCGCCAATATGAATAACTTCGTTTGGGTGACATTTACTCGATCAAATCCGTCACATGATATTTATGGTGTTGATTCCTTTACTGATCACAAACATTGGGGTTGTAATGGTTCTTTAGTCATAGATGCTAGAATAAAAAAACATCATGCACCTGAGTTGGTTGCTGACAAATCCGTTAGTGCTAAAGTTGATAAAATGTTTGCCAAAGGAGGCGAACTTTATGGTATTTAGGGTATTATTCGTTTAAATCCAACTTGGAGATTCTTAAAATATCCAAAGTCTAAGAACATAAAACGATTTGCTTCACTATATTTGCTTAATAAAGCTAAATCAATTTTATTACACTTGGCTTTAAAGAAGATCTTCATATCAAACACACCATAAAAATGAAACACGTATATATGCTCCTATTATCGACACTGATTTATTCCTTGGATGCACAGGTCAATCTTGATTATCAGAATCCTCATGACGATATTTTAACATTAGCTGATGCTAGTCCAGCGCCATTATTGAGGATTAATTCTACTGCAAATAAAGCTTTTTTATTAAAGCGGAATATGTATAAAACGATTGAGGAGGTTTCTATGCAAGAAATGAGGTTGGGGGGCTTGAGGATTGACCCTCGAACAAGTCTGTCTTCTCGGACCACTTTTGCCATTGGGATTACTTTACTAGATGTGACATCAGGAAAAGAAAGTGTAATAATAGGATTACCAACCAAAGGATTGTTTTCGTCAATGGCTTGGAGTCACGATCAGACTAAAGCTGCAATATTAAATGCAACAGAGGAAGGTGTAGATCTATGGGTTGTAGATACAAAAACAAGTTCAGCTAAAAAGATCGCTGGACCTAATATACATGGAAGTCTGGGTACGTCAATTACCTGGTTAAAAGATGACAATAGTCTGTTGGTAAAAATGAAGCCTACAAGTGTAAAACCACTTATTGATCGGTCTCAAATTACACCAAGTGGACCAACGGTATCTGAAAATGATGGTCAAAAAGCACAAAACAGGACTTATCAAGATTTGCTAAAGAATCCAACTGATGAAGAAAATTTTAAAAGATTAACAACTTCTGAAATATGGAATGTCAAACTTGATGGTACTAAATCACAATGGTTGCCTGCTAATATGTATGATGAGATGGAGTTGTCTCCAGATGGAGAATATGTCATGGTAGCTAATATTAAAAAACCGTTTTCATATATAGTACCATATTACCGTTTTCCTTATGAATTCAAAATTTATAGTAAGAGTGGGAATTTAATTAAAGCTGTATTTGATATTCCATTGATTGAAGAAATTCCGAGTGGCTTTATGGCAGTAAATACGTTTCCAAGGAGTATTAGATGGAGAGCAGATAAACCATCAAGTCTCTATTGGGTTGAGGCATTAGATGGTGGGGATCCAGAAAAAGAGGTAGAATTTCGAGATGCAGTGTACCAATTATCAGCACCTTTTACTGGAGAAAAATCTTACTTAGTGTCTACTAAAGAAAGATACTCAAACATATATTGGTGTTCAGATGACTTTGCTATATTAAACGAGTATTGGTGGAATACACGTAATCAAAGAACTTCACATTTCAATCCATCTGATTCAAAGCTACAATCTATATTGATAAATGAACGAAATTACCAAGATAGGTACAATGATCCAGGGTCATTAGTTACCGAAAAAAATCAATATGGAGAAAGGACTTTATACAAGGCTAATAATAAATTGTATTTGTTAGGGGATGGATATTCAGAGGATGGAAAACATCCTTTTGTTGATGAACTAGATCTTTCATCAGGGATTTCTAAAAGACTTTACCAATCTGAGGGTGATGACAAATTAGAAGATTTCGCTACTGCTATTGATATCGAAAAAGGTTTAATTTTAAGTAGAATTGAGTCAAAATCAGAATACCCAAATTATTTTATCAGAAATATATATAATAATGATTTAAAACCAATCACAAAATTTGAAAACCCATTTGCCATCTTGGATAATGTGCACAAAGAAGTGATAACTTACCTAAGGGATGATGGATTAGAATTGTCTGCTACTTTATACTTACCAATTGGATATGATAAAGATAAGTCAGAAAAAATGCCCATGTTAATGTGGGCATATCCCAGAGAATTTAAGGATAAATCAAGTGCTGGTCAGACAACTAATAATCCTAATGAATTTACATTTCCTTATTATGGATCACCAATTTATTGGGTCAATAGAGGTTATGTAGTCCTTGACGATGCTGCTTTCCCGATTGTAGGCGAAGGAGAGATTGAGCCTAATGATTCTTTTATGTCACAATTGGTGGCAAATGCAAAAGCTGCAATTGATGCTGTTGATAGTTTAGGTTATATAGATCGACGTAGAGTAGCGGTGGGTGGACACTCATACGGTGCATTTATGACAGCTAATTTGTTGTCACATTCTGATTTGTTTGCAGCGGGCATTGCTAGAAGTGGAGCTTATAATCGTACTTTGACACCGTTTGGGTTTCAATCAGAAGAACGTAACTATTGGGAGGCTCCTGATGTGTATAATACTATGAGCCCATTTATGAATGCTCATAAAATGAAAACACCTCTTTTATTAATACATGGAGAAGCTGACAATAATTCAGGGACTTACCCTATGCAAAGCGAACGTTACTTTAATGCTTTAAAAGGACTTGGTGCTACAGTTAGGTTAGTTATGCTGCCAAATGAAAGCCATGGATACGCTGCAAGAGAGTCTATCATGCATCTATTATGGGAACAAGATACTTGGTTAGAAAAATACGTAAAGAATAGATTTTCAGAAGAAACAAATAAGCCTTAATTTGGATTATATTTTAAATATAGATCAATCACTTTTTCATTGGATCAATCAAGGGTGGAGTAGTGGTGTCTTAGATGCAATATTTATACCATGGCGAAATTCAATTATTTGGGCTCCATTGTATATGTTTATCATTGCTTTCTTCTTTTTTAATTTTGGCAAGAGCGGTTATTGGTTGCTTTTTTTCTGCTTGCTGACGGTAGGGTCTTCAGATATAGTAAGTAGTAGAATAATAAAGCCAACTATAGAAAGACCAAGACCATGTCATAACAAATCTGGGGTAACTCCTGTAATCAGAGTAAGATGTGGCTCAGGCTATAGCTTTACTTCCTCTCATGCGACCAATCATTTTGCCATTGCTTCATTCTTAGTGTTTACACTTGGATTCTTGATTAAATGGCTGAAATATCCATTGTTTATATGGGCAGGGATTGTCAGTTTAGCTCAAGTATATGTTGGAGTCCATTATCCATTGGATGTCATAATGGGATCGCTCTTGGGCTTGTTAATTGGATGGCTATGGTCTAAAGTTTTTAAATACTATTATCATGACAGAGTTTTTGACCCTTGGTTAGGTTTTAAAAGAGTATGATTTTACTTCTTTATTTATTTTAACAATCTTTTACCAAGTCCATAACAAACATTAATACTATTAAAAACGATTTTAATGAAACGGTTACATCACGAGATATAACTAAAATTTATTAACATCTAAATATGGTATTATGAAAAAGATGATTTACTTAAGCTTGTTATTTTTACTTACTTTAAACAACCTTAAAGCCAATGATGGTATTGGTTTAGAAGGATTTTATACCAACCCACAGACTTATTCCGAAATAGAAGTCGATATATATAATAAAGGCATCAAAGTAAGAGGTATAGATAGAAAACACCCTTATAAATGGGTTAAGTTTAGGAGAGTGAATAGATATGTATTTGCTGATGGAAGAGGGACAGAAATAAAAATTAAAAATAGAGACCGCCATGGTGAACCTAGACTTTTAGTAAGAGGTAGAAGAGGTGATCTAAATGTATATAATCGAGGAGTAATACATCACAGCCACAGACCTCATACCACATGTACGACTATAATAGATCACAGAAGTGATTGGGATAATTATGACGATTATGATAATGAATATTATAAGCGCCGAGGGTATGACAATCGCACAGATAATGGCAGCCGTAAAGATAGATATCAAAATAATGATAATTACAATGATGGATATGATCAGAGTCAAGGTTTCGGAGATAATTACTCAAATAAAAGACTTGAAGGCACCTATGTTACAAATGATGGAAGACACATAGCCTTACTAGAAACAAGAGATGGATTTAAGGCAAAATTTGAAGGAGATAGAAATTGGAAATCCTATACTAGGCAAAATGAGAACTTTGTGGACCATGATGGTAACTTTTATAGACTTTCTGGTGTTAATGAAATGAAGTGGACTGGGAAATATTCTGGAAAAGTAGTCATTATTAAGAAAATTGATGACAAAGTCCAGTTTTAGACTTTTATTTTAAATACATGGTGCCAATTGAAAAACACTACGTTATTTAATAGCAAAGGAATGTAAATGACCCTAAATTGCCTAAAAATTAGCATACCCTTTTATGGTAAATTAGGATAAATTGGAAGGTGTTCGTAAAAGAACGTCTTCCTTTTTTTTATTAATTGGGAAATGAATATTTAATATCTTTTACCAATAAGATTTACTATCGTATATTGCTACTTAATAATATATTATTATTCCTATGCTAGAAAGTCGATTTGTTGAGCCGTTCGCTATTTTTACTGAAGAAGATACATATCTTTTTAAAGAAGGGAAGCATACCCATCTATTTGAAAGAATGGGAGGTCGGTTAGTGGTCAAAGATGGTATTAAAGGTGCATGTTTTACCGTTTTTGCTCCAGCAGCCTCAAAAGTTGAAGTACTCGGAGACTTTAACGCTTGGAACAGTGATGGTTATAGTTTATTTGTAAGATGGGACAGTTCTGGAATCTGGGAAGGATTTATTCCTAATGCCAAGAAAGGCGACAAGTACAAATTTAAGCTTTTATCAAATATTGATGGGAAATGGAGAGAAAAATTTGATCCTTATGCACTCCACAATGAATCTCCACCCAGCACAGCATCAGTACTATGGAATATTGATTACAAATGGCAAGATCAAGACTGGATGCTCACAAGAGCACAACACAATGATATTGATAAGCCTTACTCGATATATGAAGTCCACCTAGGCTCTTGGAAGAGAAAGTCGGAAGATGAAAATAGATCACTAAGTTATAAAGAGCATATTCAAGAATTGGTCCCTTATGTAAAGGAAATGGGATTTACTCATGTAGAGTTGATGCCTGTCATGGAACATCCATATGAACCTTCATGGGGATACCAAGTAACAGGATTTTTTACTCCTACTAGTAGGTATGGATCACCAGAAGAGTTTTTGGAATTAGTTGATGCTTTTCATGCAGCCGGTATAGGAGTAATTTTGGATTGGGTACCAGCTCACTTTCCAAAAGATGAGTTTGCGCTCGCTGCCTTTGACGGTAGCAGCCTATTAGAACATCCAGATCCCAAGAAAGGCTATCATAATGATTGGGATACTTACATTTTCAATTTTGAGAGAAATGAGACTAGAAGTTTTTTATTGTCAAGTGCAGTATATTGGTCAAAGATGTGTCATGCCGATGGCTTAAGGGTCGATGCAGTAGCTTCAATGATATACTTAGATTACTCAAGGGAAGAAGGAGAATGGGAACCGAATGAATTTGGTGGCAATGAAAATCTAGCAGCCATTTCATTTATTAAGGATTTCAATTTAGCCGTCTATAGTGAGAATAGGGGTTTTCATACAATGGCAGAGGAGAGTACTTCATTCACGGGAGTAACAAGACCCACTTATAATGGTGGTCTAGGTTTTGGGATGAAGTGGATGATGGGTTGGATGAATGATACACTCGTATACTTTCAAAAAGATCCAATTTATCGCAAGCACCATCAGAATAATATTACGTTTAGTTTTGTATATGCTTTTACAGAAAATTTTTTACTTCCATTATCTCATGATGAAGTGGTTCACGGTAAGAAGTCTATGTTAAGCAAAATGCCTGGAGATGAATGGAATAGGTTTGCAAATTTGCGTACTTTGTACAGCTTTATGTTTGCACACCCTGGTAGCAAATTACTCTTTATGGGCAATGAGATAGGTCAATATGAAGAATGGAATCAGGCAGGTTCATTGGATTGGCACCTCTTACAGTATGAACCACATAAAGGAATACAAAATTTAATAAAAGACCTGAATGGACTCTATACTTCCGAAAGAGCGTTGTCTGAATGGCAATACAATAGTCAAGGTTTTGAATGGATAGATTATTCTGATCATAAAAATACCGTTATCGCTTTTTTGAGGAAGTGTTCTGATAATGATGAGACATTATTGATTGTCTGTAACTTTTCACCGATAGCTCATGACAAGTATGCTCTTGGTGTGCCTAATAGGGGTGTTTGGAAGGTGATATTTAACAGTGATGAGACTAAATATTGGGGTTCAAATTTTGTCAATCAATATTCATACGACTCCCAAAAGAACAAACAACATGGTCGAATGTTTTCAATAGATATTCAGATACCACCAATGGCGGTTATTGTATTAAAGGCTGAGCAATAAGAAATGAAGGGGCTAAACTAAAAGTTACTCTAGGTGAACCTCCATCGTATCTACATCTAATAGTTTGACTACAATATTTTCTTTCATGGTAGTAGCTAGACTTAGACCAACGTAATCGACTTCTATAGGGAATGCTTTGTGTTTTCTATCTACTAATACTGCGACTTGAAGTTTATAAGGTAAAAGCTCAAATAGGGGTTTAAATGCGTAAAAGATAGTTCTTCCTGTATTAGCAACATCATCGACTATTATTAATGCTTTTTGCCTTAAATTCTTTAATTCTTTGTCAATCGTAATTGGATGATCTAGCGGATTAGCTGGATTCAAGGATACTTTACAAGTCGAGATTTTTGATTCCGAAATTTTCTTCAATTGTTTTTGAATGAGTTGGGCAAAAGCATAACCATTTTTGTTAATTCCTATCAAAACGATTTCTTCAATTGAATAGTTTTCTTCTGCAATTTCAAAAGAAATCCTTATAATTTTTTGCCTTATTTGATTTTCATCTAGTATTTTCATAAGTAATTTTAGTTTAAAATTTCAGGTGTCATGCAAAGATATGCATTTGAGCATATTGTAGCAGTATGATTGTCTTAGCATCTTCTATTTTTCCAGTTTGAATCATTTTAATCGCTTCAAAAAAGTCTAATTCGATGATTTCTATATCTTCCTGTTCATTTGTTGCTCCACCAAATTGGTCGATATTGTCTTGGGTATTATATTCTCCTGTAAAAAACGAAATTTTTTCTGTTTTGGCACCAGGTGTTGCATATGCTGAATAATGGTATTTAATGTTTTTAGCAATTAAGCCTGTCTCTTCTGTCACTTCTCTAGCAATCGTATCTATTGGGCTTTCGCCATTTTCTACAAGACCGGCTACACACTCTATTATCACTCCAGATGGATGACCATTGATCAAAGTTGCTAATCTAAATTGTTTAATTAAAATAATCTTTTTTGTAGGAAGGTTATAAAGTAAAATAGCAGCTCCGTTTCCACTATTTTGGATTTCTCTTTTTTGAATTTGAGTTTTACCATTAGTGTGAGTATATTCAATTGTGTATTCTGAATATTTTCCCCATTTATCTGATAAAATAACCTCTGAAATAATTTTCGCTTTCAATATTATTGAATTATGTATAATAAAAAACTGCTTGACGGAACTCCATCAAGCAGTAAGTAATATATAGTTATGTTTTAAATAATATTTTTATTGCAAAGAAGACTGGTATTGTCTAAGGATCAATTTAAGATCTTCTTTTTTATTAAAGTCTAAGTTATTTACAGCAATATATGTATCAATAGTGTTACTTTTAATTCCAAATGTTGATTCGATACCTTCTTTAGAAAGAGGAAGGATAATATCCTGACCACCTATACTTGCATACGCTTTACCAACCATGTAGTAAACAAACATTTCCTCTGTATAATGTATTGCTTCACAGAATAATTCAGGATTTGCTTTATTAGACCTCATAAAGTTAGTATCATCCTCTCCAGCTCCATAAACTCCAACAATAGAGGATGGATTCAATCGATATACATTTTCGCCTTCTTTGACATAGAAAGTGTTTTCTTTGGCACTAAAATTAATCATTTGATTTTGAATGACACCTTCAGTAAAATTGCCTATTGCTCTTTGGTTAATACTAGCTTTAACAAAATCGTTATAAACAAAACTATTATCTTTTTTGACCAATTTAGACATCTCCTTTAAAGTAAGAGTACTTGTTGCATCTAGCTTAGCTTGTCCATTTATAAGTGAAACACTAATGAATAATACCAAGAAAGAGAGAAATAATTTAGCTAATTTCATTTTAATAATTTTTTGTGATTCAGATAATTAATTTTTATCTGTATTGAGGAGCAAAACAAAGATGAATAAAAATATTTAGAATATAAAAAATTAATCAATATTTTTTGATCCTATGCCTAATTTACCACCAATCCAAGCACATGGAATATAAGCTAACAACAAATCTGTTGCATTAAACCACATTGGAGCTCCAAGTTGTATAACAGCTGCAATCCCACCTATTAAAAAGAAAAAGCCTATCCCTATAGCTAATTTCATATTACCAGCGGCTGCAAATTTTCCAGCAAACCAAGCACCTGATAGTGTACCTAAAGCATGAGCCAGAAATGGCATTAGAAAATTAATTGGCTTCATTATGCTCATGCCTGCCTTTAGACTTTCTGGATCAGCAGGATTTATCCCTTCTGGAATTGGAATAAGATTGGGACTAAGTATAATTATCCCCATATTTACAATCATCCCTACAGCCACAGCTCCAATAAAAACAAGTACATTCTTAACAACTGGATTCATTTCGATTTATTGTGAAGTTAATTTATACCACAATAATATAAAATATCTTGAAAAGTAAGGTAGATCGATTGAGGTTAATTTACTTCTTTGACAAAAGCCAATCATTAAATTCAGTCAGACCCTTTGTATTTAAGCAAGAAGATTTAGTAAGTCCTCCTTTTCTGGCGGCAGCTACACCATACTTAATATAATCTATTTGGTCCATTGAGTGAGCATCAGGATTAATAGAGATTAAGACACCTTTATCCATCGCATAATCTATCCACTTCCAATCAAGGTCTAGTCGTTGAGGGTTGGCATTCATTTCGATACTTACCCCATTAGCTGCGGCGGCATCAATTACTTTTCTATGATCGATGGGATAGCCTGTTCTACCCAAGAGCAGCCTTCCAGTTGGATGCCCTAGAATGTGAGTATAACGATTTTCTATTGCGGTAATTAATCGCATAGTAGCCTTTTCTTCATCCATCTTTAGATTACCATGAATACTGGCAATTACAACATCAAAACCATCTAATATGTCATCTGGATAATCTAACGCTCCATCATTTAATATATCAGATTCTATGCCTTTAAATATTTTAAAATTTGGATATTTCCTATTTAAAGCATCTATTTCTCTCCATTGTTTTAACACATGCTCGATTGACAGTCCGTTGGCATAGAATGCTGTACGAGAATGATCACTTATCACAAAATATTCATACCCAAACTCCATACACCTAACAGCCATTTGCTCAATAGTATGAAGACCATCGCTATAATTGGAATGATTGTGTACTACTCCCTTAATATCATTAACTTCTATTAGTATTGGAATTTTGCCATTTTTCGCCTCCTCAAATGCTTTGACAGTCTCTCTGTATTCATAAGGAATGTTACTTATCTCAAATGCCTCCAATAAGTCTTTTTCATAGCCGAAAGCATCGTCATATGTTACTCCTGATGTTTCGATAAACTCTTCGCTTGCATTTCTGAGAAACAACTCTGTGCCAAACATATCAGGATCTATTGCATCAATAAAGACTGGGTATCCTTTAAATTTTAGATCTCCATCTTCCTCATCTTGAAAAACACCTATCTCTGCGAGATTATATTCAAATTCTGTTGTAATTATTTCAATACCTTTTACTTCTGGCATTTTTCTAGCTAGATCTCCTACTAGTTGATGGTCGGCATCTGGATATTTTCTAGATATCAAGTCTAATAAAGAAGTTGCTTCATCAACGACATTAGCATAATGAAATAAACCTTGTGAAGCTATAAAATACTCAAGACTTTCTTTGATGGACTCCTGTGTTTTAAGCCCAAAACCTTTAAAATTTACGAGTCTATTTTCATTACAAGCATATAGTAGATCGCCTATGTCATCGATTTCCATTTGTTTCCAAATGACTTCTACTTTCTTTGGTCCAATGCCTCTAATGCTTAACATTTGCTGTACGCCTATTGGTGTAACATCTTTATATTTTTCAAGGGCTTTTAGAGCCCCAGTTTCAGATAGTTCCCTTATTTTTTCAACAATTATCTTGCCTACTGATGGCAATGATAAGAGCTGTTCATCACTCATCTCACTAAATGGTTGTTCAACTTTACGAAGTGTATTGTATGCAGAAAAATATGCCTTGGTCTTAAAGCTGTTTTCGCCATGAAGTTCCATGAGTTTTCCAAGAAAATTAATGCTTTTGGCAATTTGTCTATTTGAAAGCATATTTGATTATGATTGGGTAAATAAAATGTAAAGATAATAACAGTTTGTAAACCTTATGGATCAATTCATTTCTAATATTTAAGCAATATTGACTCCAAAAATGTAACCGACAAGAGCAGTTAAACCCATTGCTATTGTACCCCAAAATGTGATTCTTAGTATTGCAATTCCAATATTTGATCCACCTGTCTTAGCAGCCAATGCACCTAGAATTATAAGAAAGAACAAAGCAGAAACATAAAGAGAGTATTCCATGTTATTTAAAGGTAAAGTGAGTGTCACAACAAAGGGTAGTAATCCTCCGACAGTAAATGCCAGTCCTGAAGCAAGAGCTGCTTGTATAGGTTTTGCCTGGCTGATCTCAGTGATACCTAATTCATCTCTGATATGTGCTGCTAGTGCATCTTTTTCTGTTAATTCTTTTGCAACAATAAGAGCAGTTTCTTTTTTGAGTCCCCTCATTTCATAGATATCAGCTAAGCGTTGAAGCTCCACTTTTGGCATCTCTAAGAGCTCCACTTTTTCTCTTTCTATATCAGCTTTTTCTATATCAGTCTGCGAGCTGACTGAGACGTATTCCCCTGCAGACATGGACAATGCCCCTGCGACTAAACCTGCAAGTGTTGCTAAAACAATAGGCTCTCTTATGTCACTTGCAGCAGCCACACCTATAGCTAAACTTGCAGTGGATAATATACCGTCATTAGCACCAAGCACTGCTGCCCTTAACCAATTACTTCGATGCATATAATGATTGTCTAAATAATCATCTAAGCCTTCAGATTTATCGTTCATTTTTAAAGTATTTGGCAAATTCATGGGTAAAAATATCTTTTTAGATAGAAGACAAAGATAAGACTAATTTCATGATAGATCAAATATCACCCAAAAGGATGATATTGGTTAGTTAACCAGAAAATTTAGGGTTAAAAGATGAATTAGTTTGTTTAATATTTATATTTTTGTTTAAATAAAAATTACAAATCATGAAAACAATTAAAACATTTTTAGTACTAGCAATAGTCGCAGTTTCTTTTGGCTCTTTACAAGCCCAAGATTATAATAAAGCTGTAGGGGTAAAGCTAGGTTATGGACTTTTGGGTTCATACAAACAATTTCTTAACGAAAGCAGTGCATTTGAAGTTTTTGGAGGTTTTAGATGGTCAGGAATTGCCGTAGGAGGTTTTTATCAAATCCACAAAGATATCGAGTCAGTCGAAGGGTTGAGATGGTTTTATGGAGGTGGAGCTTCATTTTCTACTTGGGATTATGGTGGAATCTACTCTTCAAACTACTCAGAACTTGCATTGTTACTTGATATTGGCCTTGAGTATACGTTTGATGATTTGCCACTTAATATTAGTGCTGATTATGCACCTGGGTTTGTTGTCTTTGATACGTATGATAATGATTTGTTTGGTGGGAGCCTTAATAGATTTAGAGGCGGCTATGGAGCTTTAACAGTAAGGTATATACTAGGAGGCGGATCTCTTTAAAGAGATCCTATTCTACATTTAACAAAGGCATTATTTTTTAGCGAGATAATGCCTTTGCTAATTGAAAATCTAGTCATTTTTTGATACTTCTCTTACACATAGAGCATCACAAAATAGTAAAAAAGCAAGTTATACCAAGCTCTCAAGTATTTTCTTCTCTCGGAAAGTTCCGTTGAAGTAAAACCCAATGCAGTAAGAATCATAGTAAACAGTCATTCTTGTAAAGGCAGACAATTCATTAGAAAAAAATTACACTTTCAAAAGTAATGATGCATATTTAGTGTATTTAGATTTAGAAATGACAAAATAAGTTAGAAAATTTAATCATATTATGCCAAGAAATGATTAAAAATGTATCACAAATCTATGGGCAGCGATGGTGAATTGAGAGTATGTTTATTCGCTATGTTTTGCATTTTACTTTAAA
>JBBKVK010000362.1:0-28800 GCA_037968395.1 Saprospiraceae bacterium
AAAAAAATAATGTTGGAGTAGGAATTGTAAAAATGATCATTTTTGCCCTTATCTTAATTGGTACATTGTATTGGGTTTATATGGGCACAAATAATGACAAACCTCGTAGTGAGTATAAGCAATATGAAGTTGTACCAAGTAACAGTGATAGGTATAATGATATAAAGCTTTCATACTTGCCTTCTTCAACAGGAGAATTAGTTTATCACAAGTATTATACGCTGTCTTATATAGAAAAAGATGAACAAGCAGAATGGGTGGCATACGAGTTGACTCAAGATTTACTTAGAATACCAAATGTAAAAAGATCTAATAGATTTAACAAAGATCCTTTGGTAAGTACTGCATCTGCTGGGTATTACGACTATAGAGGCTCTGGATATACCAGAGGACATTTAGCTCCAGCTGGCGATATGGCATTTAGTCAAGAAGCAATGGAAGAGAGTTTTTATATGAGTAACATTAGCCCACAAATTAGAGCATTTAATAATGGCATTTGGAAAGAACTTGAAGAGCAAGTAAGAGACTGGGTATATCATAATGATCATTTATACATTGTGACAGGCCCTATACTCAAGGATAATAATTTAAATAAAATTAAAAAAGAACAGGTCTCTATTCCTAATTATTTTTATAAAGTCCTATTAAGTAATATTGGAAAAGATAAAAAAGCAATTGCTTTCATTATTCCACATGGTGTTTCTAATAGGCCATTGCAAGATTATGCAATAACAATTGACAGCTTGGAGGCATTAAGCGGAATTGACTTTTTTGAACACTTAGATGATGACCCTGATGTAGAAAAAATGGAGGCAAATATAAATATTTCTGAATGGAAATTTTCAGAAGCTAGATATAAACTCAGAGTGTCAAAATGGAATAACGAATAAAAGACCTTATATTTACAAGTCAAAATACACTTTTATGAGGTCAATGTGGAAAGGACATATTCGTTTTTCTCTGGTTACTATACCAATACAGATATTTAATGCAGTTGATAATTCAAATGCTATTAGTTTTCGGCAGTTACACAATGAAGATAATGGAGCAATCCAATATAAAAAAATCTGTTCTGTTTGTCAAGAAGAAGTTCCTTATAATGATATTGTTAAGGGTTATGAATATGACAAAGATGCTTACGTCATCATTGATAAAGATGAATTAGATGGTCTAAAGATTAAGTCTAGTAGAGTAATAGAGATTGAAGCATTTGTTAATATTTCCGAAGTTAGTCCTTCAAGATTTGAGTCAGTATATTTCGTTGGACCAAATGGTGATATAGCACATTCAACATTCAATTTACTGACCAAAACGTTGAAAAGTACAAACAAAGCAGGTGTAGGTCGTATTGTGATCAGGGATAGAGAAGATGTAGTTTTAATTGTACCTGAAGGCAATGGGCTAATAATGTATAAAATGAGATATCCTGAAGAGCTGAAAGCAATAGAAGATGTTCCTGAGTTACAAGATACTAAGGTAGATGCAGCACAACTAAGTCTGGCTGAGACTTTAGTTGAATCACTGACAACTTCTTTTGATGAAATAAATTTTGAAGACCATTATAAAACTTCAATTATGGAATTAGTTGATTCTAAAATAGAAGGAAAAGAAATCGTATCTGTAATTGATGATGTTGAAGAAGCTCCTGTAGTTGATATCATGCAGGCTTTGAAAAGATCAATAGAAGATGCAAAAGCAAAGTCAAAGGCAAAATAATGTTTAATATATTATCGTGGAATATATTACAAGGAGGAGGATCTAGAATCCTTAAAATAATAGATAAAGTAAAACAAGAACAGCCTCAAGTGATTATCTTTTCTGAATTCAGAAACGGTGCATCGGGTAATAGGTTAAGATCATCTCTGCTAAAAATTGGATATAAATATCAATTGGTAACTGATGCAAATACTGGTGTAAATAGTGTCTTGCTGGCCTCAAAAATCCCTTGTAACTCCGAGCTTTATTCTGAAATAGATGAGGAATTTTCAGCCAATATTGCTACTCTTCATTTTGATGGTTTTAGTATTTGTGGAATGTATTTACCACATAAAAAAAAGCATAAATTATTCAACAAACTGATTGAGATCGCGGCATCAAAAACTCCATATATTATGGCGGGAGACTTTAATAGTGGATTAAATTACATAGATCAAGAAGGTAATTCCTTTTGGTATGAAGATGAATTTAAAAACCTCCTTAATCATGGATATAGAGATGCATTTAGATATGTAAATGGCGATTTAAAAGAGTATTCTTGGTACAGTCACCAAGGCAATGGTTATAGGTATGACCACACATTGGTCCACGAAAGTTTATTGCCCATAATTAAAGATTGTCAATATATACATGAATGGAGAGAAAGTAAGCTAAGCGACCATTCATCCATGAAATTGACACTTGGTTAAACTTTAGGTAACTCAATAATGTTAAAAATAACGGTTATTTTGATCATTCTAGCATGAAGTTAGTCAATAAAAATTCATACATTTGCTAGATCTTAAAAGTAAAATAATACAAATAGAATGGAAAGAATTAAATGTCTGATAATAGGTTCTGGGCCTGCAGGGTATACGGCTGCAATTTATGCTTCTAGAGCTAATTTAGACCCAGTATTGTACACAGGAAAGGAACCTGGAGGACAATTAACAATTACGAACGATGTTGAAAATTACCCTGGGTATCCAGATGGTGTAATGGGACCGGAAATGATGGAAGATTTTAAAAAGCAAGCTGCAAGGTTTGGTACTGATATTAGGTATGAGCTTATTGAGAAAGTTGATTTATCTGGTCCTGTTCATAGGATATGGTCTGAGACTGGTCATGAAATACAAGCCGATACAGTAATTATTGCAACTGGAGCAAGTGCTAAATGGTTGGGGTTAGAATCTGAACAAAGACTAATGAATCAAGGGGTATCTGCTTGTGCAGTTTGTGATGGTTTTTTCTTTAGAGGTCAAGAAGTTATAATCGTTGGTGCAGGTGATACAGCTGCGGAAGAAGCAACTTACCTTTCTAAGCTCTGCTCCAAAGTTCATATGCTGATCAGAAGAGATGAAATGAGAGCTAGTAAGATCATGCAAGAAAGAGTACTTAAAGCTAAAAACATTGAGATACATTGGAATACTGAGACTTTAGAAATATTAGGGAAGGATGGGGTTGAAGGAGCGAAAGTTAAAAATAGAGAGACAGGAGAAGAATCAATCATTGAGGCAACAGGATTCTTTGTAGCTATAGGCCACAAACCAAACACAGGCATATTTAAGGACTGGTTAAACCTTGATACAAATGGATATATTAAAGCTGTACCTGGTAGGTCTTTTACAAATTTAGAAGGTGTTTTTGTTTGTGGTGATGCAGCGGATCATATTTATAGGCAAGCAGTCACTGCAGCAGGTACAGGATGTATGGCAGCATTAGATGCGGAGAGGTACTTAACAGAGAAAGAAATTATTTAGAATTAATTTATTTACAAAACATAAACTTACAAATCATGTCTACGAAATTTAGGACAGGAGTCTTATTTGGTGATGAAGTGACACAATTACTAAATGATGCTAATAAAAATAACTATGCAATCCCAGCAGTAAATGTCATTGGAAGTAATAGTATAAATGGATGTTTGGAAACTGCAAAGACATTAAATTCTCCAATTATTATTCAATTAAGTAATGGAGGAGCTCAATTTAATGCGGGTAAATCACTTGACAATACCAATCAAGAAGCTTCAATAATTGGAGCCGTAGCAGCATCACTTTCAGTACATACCTTGGCTAAAGCTTATGGAGTGACAGTGATATTGCATACTGATCACTGTGCTAAGAAGCTACTTCCTTGGATGGATGGTATGATGTTAGCTAATGAAGATCACTTTAAGCAAACAGGTACTCCTTTGTTCTCTTCACATATGATTGATTTGTCAGAAGAGCCTATCGAAGAAAATATTGAAATATGTAAAGCTTACTTAAAAAGGATGCATGCCATAGGTATAACTTTAGAGATAGAACTAGGAGTTACAGGTGGTGAAGAAGATGGCGTGGATAATACTAATATAGACAATTCAAAGCTTTACACTCAACCTGAGGAAGTGAATTACTCATATGAGCAATTAAAGACGATTTCTAATAGGTTTACGATTGCAGCAGCTTTTGGAAATGTGCATGGTGTATATAAGCCAGGTAATGTAACTTTAACTCCTAAAATATTAAAGAACTCTCAAGATTATATCCAAAAGAAACATAATACTGGAAGTAATCCTGTAAATTTTGTATTCCATGGTGGATCTGGATCAACGAGAGAAGAAATCAGAGAAGCAATTGGATATGGTGCTGTTAAAATGAATATTGATACTGATATGCAATGGGCATTTTGGGATGGAATTAAAGAATACTATAAATCTAAAGAGGCTTATCTACAAGCTCAAATTGGTAATCCAGACAGCCTAGACAGTCCTAATAAGAAAAACTATGATCCTAGAGTTTGGTTGCGAAAAGGCGAAGAGTCTTTTGTTAAAAGATTGAAGCAAGCATTTGAAGACTTGAATTGTGTTGGTAGAAATAATATATAATACTTAATAGATAATCATAAAGATAAAAGGGTAGTGGTCGAAGGTCACTTCCCTTTTTTATTTACGTTCCAAAAACTTAACCCAATTCCTAACCATTCTTATTTCATTGTAAGTGAATTCTTCATCAAGCTTGTTCTTTATTTCAGTCAGGTTTAAATCGTCTTGACATTCTTCTATTTTGGTCCTTATTTTAGTGATTTTGTGCTTAGGCAATATTTCGTTGATATCTATTTTGTCTTCGCCAATTAGTTTGGCAATATGAGTTTCAATAGTTCCAATTGACAGGGACCGTTCTTTAGCAATTTGTGCTAATCCTTTATTTTGATTAAACATCTCTAAAGTTATCTGGTAGGTTTCTCCCTTTTCTTTTGGTTTGGACTTTTTCTTTTCATCTGGGTCAAACATTTTCACTTGAATGTATTTTTTCTCACCTATAAAGACCTTTTCTTCTTGAAAAGTTACATCAAATAAACTGTCTAATTTTTTCCAAGATGTATCTATGTATTCTGATATCGATCTTACATATTTTTTAGTATTTGGTTTTATTTTGAAAGCCTTCTTGTGATTTTCTAATTCCAAAATAAATTTATTATGTAACTGAGTAGTTTGATAATCAATTCCTTTAATTACACGTTCAAAGAGTAAGTCTTTATATTCTTTGACAGGTTTATTATCTGTGAGATTCAATAATTGATTTCTAAAAGATATGTTGATATTGTCTAGTTCATCCACTGCAGCTGTCAGTTTTTTGACAAGTTTCATGACAATACCTTTTTCAGGTATAACACTATCAACAACGACATCTTTCCAGTCATCACATATATTAAGTAATTCACCAAAGTTAAATTGATTGATAAGACTCAATAGATCAGCGGACAACTTGGCTTGTTCTAGAATGAGATCTATGTCTTTTTGGAGCTGAGTAGCGAGATTGTACTGAATTATCCTCTTGTCAGTAATGACGTTTTCTGGTTTGATTTTGCTGGAAAGTTGTATGCCTTCAATACTACGGCATCTACTTAATGCAACATACAGCTGTCCTGCGGCGAATGATCCTTCTAGATCTAATATTACTTTGTCAAAGGTCAATCCTTGGCTTTTATGGACAGTCACTGCCCAAGCAAGTTTGATTGGATATTGAGTGAATGAACCCACATTTTCTGCTACTATTTTATTGTCTTTATCATTGAGGTTGTATCTAGTGTTTGTCCATTCTATTGGCTTGACTCTTAGAGGATGTAAATCGTCTTCACATTTCACAAAAAGTTCATCATCAACCATACCAGTTACAGTGCCAATCTTTCCGTTATAGTATCCAGCATCAGGGTTGTTTCTGATAAACATGATCTGAGCTCCTTTTTTTACAACGACTTGCTCATCAGTTGGAAAAGCAGACGGATTAAACAGACCTACTATTTTTGCATCAAGATGATACTCCTTAGCCTTGAGATTATTAAGTTCATGTGTGTTCAGCACATCAGCTTTACGATTGTGTGTTGTTAAGGTGATAACTTCGTGATTGTTTGGCTTTACCGTATACCTTTTGTTAAGCATATTAAGATCTGGGTCATTTGCGACTCCGTTTCTAATATTATTTAATATGCTAATAAAAGTTTCATCATCTTGTCTATAGATTTTTTGTAGTTCTATTCGGATTGGATCGCTATTAGCCCAAGCTAAAGAACTAAAAAAAAAAGGAGTATTGTAATACCTCGATAAAACGGGCCAAACATCTCCGCGAACTACAGGCGATAATTGGTGCAAATCTCCAATTACAAATAATTGAACTCCTCCAAACGGCCTTTGGTCTCGGCGTATTCTTCTAAGTGTAAAATCGATGGCATCTAGTAAATCAGCTCTTACCATACTGATTTCATCAATAACCAATAACTCTAATTTTTCTAGTACAACTCTTCTTTCTTTTCTGATCTTTTGTTTTGAAACTAAGTCTATTCTGTTAGTGAAAACCTCAGGGTTTACGAAGTCAGAATTTGGAACAAAAGAAGTTGTCGGTAATTGAAACATTGAGTGAATGGTCATCCCACCAGCATTAATCGCAGCTACTCCAGTTGGAGCTACCACAATAGTGTTTTTGGAGGACTTATCTAAGATTTCCTTTAGCAAAGTTGTCTTACCAGTTCCGGCCTTACCAGTTAAAAAGATATTACGATTGGTAAATAAAACAAATTCTCGGGCTAAATCACGTTCAATAATTTTCATATGCATTAGGCTTAATCCTCGTTGTCCCAATCAAACTCTAGATAATTGTCTTTGTAATCCACAATAATCCTTCTTTCTTTTTTGGTAGGTCTACCTGCTCCCTTTTCTCTAATTTCGGGTCTTGCTTTACCGGTAAACCAGCTTTGATATTTATTTAATTCTTCTTGAGATGTGACATTTTCATAACACTCTATTGCTATTACAGCACCAACTCTCTTAGAAATGAGTTTTAAAACTTTAAACTCAAACTGAAAACCATTTTTGTGTACTCTGACGATGTCTCCTAAATCAACTTCAGTAGAAGCCTTAGAGTTCTTCTCGTTGACCTTTACACTATTGGATTTACACGAATTGGAAGCTATAGTCCTTGACTTAAATATCCTTACTGCCCACAACCATTTATCTACTCTTATTTTAGACATTCTCAGTTTTTATCAATGGCAATTTTGGGTCAAGAGCTCTGAGTTTTTCCAATACAATTTTAGCTATAACATAATTTCTATACCATCTGCTATCTACAGGTATGATGTGCCAAGGAATTGTGCTATTGTTTATTGCATATTCATAACACTCCATATAATTATCCCAAAGTTTTCTTTCTTCCCAGTCCCCTTCATTATGTTTAAACTGCTTTCGAGGGATATCAATTCTTTCTTGTAGTTTTTCTTCTTGCTTTTCTTTACTCAGATGAAGGTAAAATTTTAATACCGTTGTTTTGTTATCAAATTCTAGGAGCTCTTCAAAGGAATTTATTGAATTCATCCTTTTTTCACGTTTTTCATCATTGATCCAATTGTGAACTTTCTGAATAAGAATATCTTCATAATGTGACCTGATAAAAACCATCACTTCCCCCTTTTTAGGAGCTTTACTATGGCATCTCCACAAGAAGTCATGTGCAAACTCTTCTTCAGTTGGTTTTTTAAATGAATAAGCATCTATATGTGATGGGCTGCAGTATCCAAATACGTTTTTAGTTGCCCCATCTTTACCACTAGAATCCATTCCTTGTAAGACGATAAGAAGGCTACTTTTTCGTTCTGCATGCATTTTATATACTAGCTCTCCAATCTCCTTTGCCATAACAATTGTTTCCTTTTTGATCTCCTTTTTATTAAGATCTTTTGGAGCTTTACTTGATATGTCACTTAACTTAACCTTAGTCATTAATTTAAATATTTTTTTACTTTAGAAATTAATTCATCTGGTGGCAATTTCTTTCCCAGATGGTCTTTTATTACAGTGATCATTTCTCTGATTAGTGATTCATTAAATCCTAATATAAAACCATAATGGAAGATCATGTTTTCTTCTTGAGGTGCAATTTTTCCATCAATTTTCATTAAGAAAAGCAGATAATAAAGAATTGTCATCCGATCTCTTTCGGTAGAAGGAGGCACAATATCAGTAATGTCTTGGTGAAGTAAAGATCTTATCTTTTTTGGAGAAAATCCGTATAAATTACCGATATCTAGTAGGTAGACTAACTCTTTACCATTTATTTCATTGTCGGCTTTTGATAGTTTAATCAATAATTTAATAATTGCCTCTTTAACTTCATCATCTGATTGACCTAACCATTCCATAACTTTGTCCCATACTATTTTTGCTACTTCAAATATAGTGATTACTGTACAATAATTTGATTATTTGCTAGCTCAATTAGCAATTTTATTATACTATTATTAATTATATTAATTCTAATTGACCATATATAAGACAGTTATAGACTATTCTTAATTTGTGGTAGAAGTAATTTAGGCTAGTTTTTAAATGACTATTAAGCTATATTATATACTTTCACTATCTTTACTTAAAATATTTTGGATGAGGGCATTAGTGATCTCTGGTGGTGGATCAAAAGGAGCTTTTGCAGGGGGATTTGCAGAATACTTGTTAAATGTAAAGAAGATTAATTATGACTATTTTGTTGGTACATCTACAGGGTCATTACTGATACCACTGCTATCTATAGGCAAAGTCGAAAAACTTAAAGAGGCATATACCTCAGTTGGCCAAAATGATGTTTATAACATATGCCCGTTTAAAATCAAAATTGATAAAGACAATAACATCAAAAGCTCAATAAACCACTTTAATACTTTAAGAATGTTTTTAAAAAAGAAAAAGACATTCGGCGAAACCAAAAACCTGCGAAAGACTCTATCAAAAATTTTAACTGAAGAAGATTATAATTTAATTAAGATATCAGGTAAAAGAGTAATTTGTGCAGTCTCAAACCTTTCAAGGAATAGAGTAGAATATAAATATTTAAGAGATTATAGTTACGAAGACTATTTGGACTGGATGTGGGCATCTGCTTCATTTGTGCCATTTATGTCTGTTGTAGATAAGAGTGGGTATGAATATGGCGATGGCGGATTTGGGAATTACATACCTGTAGAAGAGGCTATCGATGCTGGAGCAACATTAATAGACGTTATAGTATTAAATCCAAAGTATAAAAATGTAGAGCATCAAAAATCTCGAAATGCATTTGATATATTGTTAAGATCAATGGGTTTTATGTTAGATCAAATCGCTTATGATGATATATATATTGGACATTTGCAAAGTATCTATGATGATAGGGTAAAAATTCGTTTTCATTTTACGCCAAGGCTCCTCACTGAACACAGTTTTTATTTTGATCCAGTCCAAATGAAAGCCTGGTGGGAGGAAGGGTATGAATATGCAAAAGTTAGAATGGAGCATTTTGATTGATCCAATTTTAGCTATTTTTACTTTTATAAAAAATAATAACCCATTGCATTCCGTTGTTTCAGCATTAAAATTACTTTTGTACCCTATTAAGGCTTTTACTTAAGAGAAAAAAAAACTCTAAGTCATACACTAGATCTAGAGAAAATGATAGAAAATGGAGAACCAAGATTATAATTTACAAGATATACTTAAAGTACTTTCAAGAAATAAGAAGTATTTACTTTATACTACGATTTGTGCAGCGTTGTTATCAGCATTGATTTCATTTTTGTTACCTGTATATTACAAATCATTGACTTCATTTTATGCAGCTTCTCCCGACTTAGGCCTGCCAAACACCATAGGTACTATTGAGTTGCCAAGGCAAGTCTATGGCTCGGACTATGACATTGATAGGTTACTAGCTATTGCTGAGTCGGACGAAGTTTACAGTCATTTAATATCAAAATTTGGATTGTTTAATCATTATGACATTGATTCTGTTAAAGTAAGAGCTCCATATTTAATTAGAGAAGAATTAAAAGATAGATATAAAGTTTTAAAAACTAAATTAGGAGCTATCGAACTTACTGTTGAAGATAAGGATCCAAGAATAGCCGCAAACATGGCTAATGAAGCAAGAGATCATATCAATTTACTTTCTCAATCGTTGATGAAACAAAGTCAAAGTGCTACGCTTGAATCGTATAAAACCAACCTTGCTTATCAAGCACAATCTGTTAATGCTATTTCAGATTCTATTATGTTCTATCGTCAAAAGTATAATATTGTAGATACAAAGTCTCAAGGCGAGGTATATTCCGAACTACTAGCAAATACACATGCCACTGTTGAGTCTACAAAGTCAATTCTAGAGTATTACAAAGAAGTTGGTGGGAGTAGGGATTCGATTAGAAAATATACAGTGTTTGCTGCTACTAGTGAAAAAAAGCTGCAAGCGCTTGATAAAGAAATGGAGTTATTTAATTCTGGGAGTTCAAAAGTACAGCAGTTGGTCATTGAATATGAAAGATTGATTAGCCAATTAGCTTTAGATAGTCAAAGGGATAAATTACTTAAATCGGCACATGAAAGCCCCTTTAAAGCTCTACATGTAATCGAGTTGGCAAACCCACCAGTAATCAAATCTAAACCACTGAGATCGCTTATTGTAGTTTCTGTGACATTCCTAACATTCTTATTTAGTTCAGCATTCGTTTTGTTAAAATCAAATATGACTGATTGGAATTGGAGAGAGATCTGGAATGAAAAATAAATTCAATATAAGCTCTAATGGTTACCTATCCCTAAATTGGGCATGGACAGGCTTACTGTTAAGTACAATTTTATTAAGCTTAGCTTTTGAGTGGTATATATTGTCGGCTATTCCTGCAATATTACTTTTCCTCATAGTATTTATAAAAGATTACTCTAAACTTTATTATCTCTTTTTCCTGGTTGTACCTTTTTCGGTAGAAGTAATTTTACCAAATGGTCTTGGTACTGACTTACCTTCCGAACCTATAATGTGGCTATTAACTGGACTAGGACTAATATTAATGATTGGTAAACCTTGGAGTGCTGACCAATTAAGAAAAATTAATACTCCAATTACGTGGTTATTGCTTTTGCACATTGGATGGATGATATTTGCAATGATGATTGGTACTGACATAGTAAGGTCAGCAAAGTTTTTAGCAGCCAAAGTATGGTATGTAATTCCATTTTATTTCCTAAGCCTTCACTTTTTTAAGCATAGAGTTGATATTCTAAAAGCTGTCAAGTATACTTCAATAATGCTTTCAATAGCCATGCTTTATGTGATAATCAATCATGCAATGTCAGACTTTTCTTTTAAAACCAGCAATGATGTGGTACAACCTATATTTAGAAATCATGTTAATTACGCATCAATGGTTGTACTATTTCTACCATATATTGTATTGTTCAGGGCTTTTTCCAAATCAAACAAATGGTTATTCAATTTTCTAATACTATTCTTTATTGTTTGTATTTATTTTTCATTTACTAGGGCAGCTATTCTCTCTATTTTTATAGCAATTGGAGCATTTTATATAGTTAAAAAACTTTGGGTAGAGAGGGTGTTGATTATGGCTGTGATCGTAACTGTAGTTGGTCTAATTTATCTTAATGTAAACAACAATTACTTAACTCTTGCTCCTGATTTTGAAAAAACCATCACCCACAACAAGTTTGATAATCTAATCGAAGCCACCTACAAAATGGAAGATATCAGCACAATGGAACGTCTTTATCGATGGGTAGCTGGCTTTGAAATGGTCAGAGATAGACCACTCACAGGTTTCGGTCCAAATAATTTCTATTTGAATTATTCTAAATATACGATCTCTTCGTTTCAAACTTACGTTAGTGATAACCCTGATCATTCTGGCATACATAACTATTATTTAATGACAGCAGTGGATCAAGGAATTCCTGGGTTGCTAATATTTTTAATGATGTGTTTTGTAACATTAATAATTGGGCAGAGGACTTATCATCGGCTTATCATTCCTCAAGATAAGTATATTGTAATGGCGGCTTTGTGCAGTTTTATTATCATTTTGTCAATAAACTTAATCAATGATATGATAGAGGTAGATAAAGTAGGTCCTTTCTTCTTTATGGCTATGGCAATCATTTCTTACTATTATTCTATTACAAAATATTCTATGAATAGTGACGAAGAGATTAGCTAACAGGATAACATGGTTGCTGCTTTTTGTTGCTACGCTAATCATGTTGAAGGTTTATATCCAGAACCATAGTTTGTTTTTAGACGAACTTAACTTAGCTAGAAACATCATAGAACAAGATTATCTGGAGTTTTTCAAACCACTCAACTACCAACAGTTTTGCCCTCCATTATTTCTTTGTGTAGAAAAACTAATAATACAAGTAATAGGAGTCTCGGATTATACTTTAAGGTTTATCCCTTTCTTATTGGCAATTTTCTCTTTGGTACTTTTTGTAAAAATAATTCAGAATGTCATTGAGAACATTTGGTCTCAATTGTTTGCAATTATTCTTTTTGCTTACTCATCTGAAGTAATATACCATGCAATTGAAGTAAAGCAATATACAGGAGATCTCTTTACCACGTTATTGATAATTTATACTGTGTTAATATTGAAATGGAGACCAAAAACATACTTATTGAAGCTAAGTCTTTTAGGGATTATGGCAATATGGTTTTCTATGTCAAGTGTTTTTGTATTGGCTGGAACTGGACTATATTTATGGTTTTCATCGGAAAAAACAGAAAAATCAAAGACTCTATTGGTGATTTTTTTATGGGTAATGAGTTTTTTGATATTTTATTTTACCATACTCAAACCTTCTATTTCAAGCGCTGGCTTGGTATCCTTTCATTCACCCTATTATTTTGGTAGGAACGGGAACTTGATCGAGCAGATAGCGGGGCTTTTTAGTTCATATTTAGATAAGACAGCCATTCCCATTATTGGAGGAGTAATACTATTTATTTTAGGTGTATTTAAATTGTACTCTGTATCTAAGCAGTTATTATTGTTGTTGTTTATTCCTATTATTTCAATGCTATTTGCATCTTTTATTGGGCAGTATTCTATTATTCCTCGATTAATACTTTTCTCATATCCGTTCTGGATCATTATTATTTCTTTTGGGTTCTCACTTTTGATAAATTTACCTAAGAAATATTACCTCATTAAAATTCCTCTTTTACTTGTTTCGATACTTACATTATTTACCACTCTTATTAATCATAGTAGTCTTCAATATGTAGTTTATTCCATGGAAAAGGAAGAGGGTAGAAGTGCCCTTTTGGCAATCCCAATAGACAATACATCTCCTATATATTTAACGCATCACGCTATTCCTTCTTATGAATATTACTGTAAACTCATCGATAATCCAATTTTAGTAAATGGAGAAATTATCAAAGGAGGATTTAATCCAAACCTATCTCTGTTAAAAGAAACTTTAGTAATTAGTGGAATCAGTACCTTCTGGATATTAGATGTTCATACTTTTGGATCAGAGAAACAACATCTAGATAATCAGATTGCTAATATTGGAAAAATTATTAATCAAATTGATCATAAAAGTGCTTCTGCATTATTAATAGATATGAAAAGTGATATAAAACAATAAATAAATTATTATTATCTTAGGCCAATATTTATCGCTATGAATATCAATTGGCATCTTTACAGTTATGTAAGAATTGTTTTTATGTTCATCTTGGGTATTGTCTTTGCTGACATGCTCAAGTGGGATGCTGTCAATTACTTTTATTTTTCTAGCTTCACATTTTTTGTTTTTCTAAGTGGTGTTTATACTGTTGCCAAACCTGCAAGAGGGGCTTATATAAGTGGCTTGGTTTTGTTGTCTTTCTTTTTTCTTGGTATGATCAAATATGGTATCAATGACCCAAGGTTAAGCAATGATCATTTTACACATTTCAAAGAGTATACTTCTATTGCCGGCACTGTAATAGAATATCCTAAAACTAGGACTAGGTCAAAAACAATTCTGAGGGTTTCATTAGTTTGTAATAGAGATGTTTGTTACAAGGCAAGTGGCGATTTACTTTTATACTTTCCTAAAGGAGACACTACTGCAATGAAATTAGAGCCAGGAGGTCAAATAGTCTGTACTGGTATTTACACAGAAGTTGAAGACTCGGGAAATCCAAATACTTTTGATTTTAAATCGTACTTATTCTATCGAAAAATTCATCATCAAATATTATTAAAATCGATTGATAATTATATGGTGGTGGGTTCTGATGATCTACCTATTTTATATCTCCTGGCTCATAAAAGCAGGGCAGCACTATTGAAAGTGTTACAGCAATACGTAGTAGAGGAAGACAGATATGCAGTGGCTGCGGCTATGATGCTTGGATACCGTAACCAGTTGGATAATGATTTGTATCAGAAATTTACCAATAGTGGAGCGGTCCATGTCTTGGCTGTTTCTGGCCTGCATGTTGGTATTGTTTGTTCTTTGTTTTATTTCGTTTTAACTTTTTGGCCAGAAAAGAACAACAAGGTGAAGGTTTGGAAATTTATGATCTTAAGTCTAGTTGTATGGTCTTATGCTATCATGTCTGGAGCTGCACCTGCTGTCTTAAGGGCTTCAACGATGTTTACTATACTTCTAATTGGGAAGTTCTGGTTTGATTTCTTTAAGACTTACAACATCATGGCATTTAGTGCCTTAATTATGTTGATCATCGATCCTTATTTATTATATCAAGCAAGTTTCCAGTTTTCATACATCTCCTTAGGAAGTATTATTTTTTTTCAACCTATAATTGGTAAGCTATATGAACCCAAATCTCCAATTAAAAAATTTTTGTGGCAAATGACTAATGTGGCTATTGCAGCTCAAATTCTTGTTTTTCCTATCACTATATATTTCTTTCATAAGTTTCCAGCATATTTTATGCTGACAGGTATATTTGCAGTTCCGGCAGCAGTAGTTATTCTGTATCTGGGTTTGGCATTGATGTTATTACATTTTATTGCATACCCAATTGCATTATTTGTTGGTTTATTACTCAACCTTATGCTTAATGCCTTTATCGGTATAATCTACTATATTGATGCCTTACCCCTCAGCAGTATTGATGGGATTTGGATTTCTTTATTTGAAATGGCAATGTTATATTGTGTTCTCTTTGGAATAATGGTTTACCTATATTTTAAAAATAAAAAACAGTTATACTTTCTCGGAATAGCGACAACTTTCTTAATTTCATCTATTTGGATCCATCATCTACAAGCAGTCAAATCTTCTAGCATCGTCGTGTATGACTCTTATAAAGGTTCTCTAATTGATATAAGATCAGGTAAGAACACTTACACCTATCAAAGTCAAAATCTAAGTCAACAAGACATAGTATATATCGCTAAGAATTATAGAGATTATAATATGCAGGAGTTTATCTTTCCTCTATTCAAAATCCAAAACTATTCTTCTGATATTAAGACAGTCCAAAATGCCATACAATTTAGGAATAAGAAGATCATATTGGCAAATAATAAAGAAGACTACATTGATGAGGATATGGATTACTTAATATTATATAATAAGTCAAAGTTGAAACCTGATGATATTGGAGCAATCAGCAATGGTGTATGTGTAATCCTTGATTCGACTATTGATAAATTTACAAAAGCTTTATGGGAGGAGTATTGTTCCCATAACGATAATATATTCCACTCGTCAAAAGGGAAAGCAATAGTTATTGATCTTTAATATTTGATCATTGGTATATGGTATAAGTTTATTAATAGGATACAACTCTATTCTATCGAAACATTTACTACCTTAGTCTATAACATGGAACGATTTTCGGTTTCTGCTTATTTATGTAATTAAATAGATCAATAATGTTAGGAGGAATAAAAAAGATATTAGGGATAGAAGGTATATCAATGGAAATCGTAGTGCCTGAATCTATAGATTATGAAAAAACAAAAAAGTTAGAGGGTTATGTAAAACTTCTAGCTAAAGGAGATAGTGAAATTAAAAGCATCAGCTTTAAACTAATAGAGAAGTATCAACGTGGCAGGAAGGAGTCAAAACTAATTGATGAATACATTATCGGATATACAGAATTAGACGGACCTATTACGCTAGAGAAAGGCCAAAGTCATGAAATGCAATTTACCCTTCCAATTAAGATAAAACTCAGTGAAATCGAGCAATTTGGTGATCGTAATTTTTTATTTAAAGGTTTTTCAAGCATTGCCAAAATTGTAAAAGGAGCAAAATCAACATTCCGAATTGAAGCAGAAGCTTACGTAGTAGGTACTAAGCTCCATCCGTTGGCTAAGAAGGATATTATGATTGATTATTAGACCTATATGTGTTAATATCATATCAATAATAAACCACTAGAATAAATAGTAGCAAACCCACTAAATAGATGCGAATTAGAATTATTTAAAAAGAGACTTTAAGGCAAGAGGACTAAGAAATAAATAGAAACATCTAATGATTCAACTGCTTATCTAAAAACCAGTTAATTTTAGTTCTAATTTTTAGTTCTAATTTTTATTATTGATGCAAGGAAAACCAAGCTCACCGCCCATTTTGTAGTTCTTTTCGTATTTTCTCCAAGGAGTTGTTTTGTGATGGTTTTCTCCAAAGTAATGAAGAATCATGTCTAGGCTTCTAATATCTTGATAGCCAGGAATCGCTTGAATTATATCACCATATTCATCTATGAATACTGTAGATGGAAAACTCAGCTTACCGCTTAATATTTCTGTAGCTAATTCGTGGTATCCGCCTCTGTAAGTCTTTATAAATTTATAAGTTTTGCCATTAAAAACGATATCGTTTTTGTACTCTGCATCAAACTTAACAGGATAATAATTTTCATTAAGGTATTTAGCAATAGCGTCGTTAGTGAATGTATTAGCATCCATTTTTTTGCACCACCCACACCAATCGGTGTAAACATCTATGAATATCTTTCTTGGTTGTGTCTCTGCTTTCTTGATAGCGTCCTCAAATGATAACCACCTTACTTGATTTTGGCCAAGTAAACTAAAACTCATAATAGCAAACGAAAAAAATATTATTTTTCTCAAACTCATTCTTGATATTAAATTCCAACTCATCAATGACAAATATATAAACTTTTAAATGAATTAAGGGTGGTTTTGATTTTACAATAAGGCATTTTAAACTAAATTTAACTTAACCAATGTGGATATGCTATAAGTATTAACCTTATTTAATCTAAATGGCTTACCAATCAGTAAATGCTTCATTAAAGATGGCCTCTGTAATTTGATCAAATATTTCCTTAATCAATTGATCTTGAATGGTATTAAGGTCTGTAGTACTTTCGTAAGTCCTAAATTTAGAGAAATTCTTACTCCAAGTGTCTTTTTCATTTAAATTTGATTTATATATGACTTGAACTCCGATTGTAAGCTTATTAAGGTCTACTGTGTTGCCTTCTTTAGGAGCTTCATAACCAACTATGTAGCTAGTAATTTCGCCTTCAAACTGAATGTCTGGGTTTATTTCTGTGGTTTTAAGTCTAGACTCTGTCCTTATTTTTGCTCTTAAGTTTTCTGCAAAAGTTACTTCTATATCGATCGGCGCATCATTCACCTTATTGGTAAAGTTCAATACTTGAAATGTGGATACTTCTGGAGCTATGGATATACCTTTAAAACTGTAACATCCGGATAAATATATTGTAGCTAACAAAACAAGTATATAAGATCTATTCATGTATTATTCTTCTATTTCGTACTGTTTAATCTTACGGTATAGTGTCCTTTCAGAGATGCCTAATTCCTCTGCAGCTTCCTTTCTTCTTCCATTATAACGTTTCAATGCCTTTTTTATCATTTCTTTTTCCATAGATTCTAAAGAAAGATTTTCTTCCACTACTTCACTGCTATTGTAGGAATCCATTTTTTGTTGGTCTAAAATGATTGGCTTTGCATCATATGCTTCATTGGTATAAGAAGATGGTTCTTGTTGACTTTGTGATTTGTAATATTGTCTATTGACTGCTGCTTGATCCTCGTATTGTGATGCTAATTGACGGATGTTTGATACATCGGGCACCGATAAATCATTGCTTTTAATAAGACTATACACTAAGTTCTTTAAATCTGCTAAATCTGCTTTCATCTCAAATAAAAACTTGAACAAGATTTCTCTTTCTTGGAAGTTTTCCGATGCTTTCTCTATTGTAGCAGGTAGATTTCTTTTGTCTATATTCTTTACAATATCTCTTAATGTCTCAGCTGTAATCACCTTTTCTTCAGACAATACGGATAACTGTTCGACTACGTTTTTAAGCTCTCTAACATTACCTGGCCACCTGTAATTTTCAAGTAGAAATCTGGCTTCGTCGTCTAAACCTATACTTGTGGTTCTATATTTTTCTGAAAAGTCTACTGCAAACTTTCTAAATAGCATGTAAACATCCTCCTTACGCTCGTACAATGACGGTACATATATAGGTACCGTATTTAATCTGTAATAAAGGTCTTCTCTGAATTTTCCTTTCTTAATTTGGTTTTCTAGGTTGGTGTGAGTTGCTGCTATTACTCTTACATCGGTAGTTTGAACTTTTGACGACCCTACTCGGATAAATTCACCAGATTCTAGTACTCTAAGTAAAAATGCTTGTGTATCCAATGGCATTTCTCCTATTTCATCTAAGAAAATAGTACCTCCATTCACTGTTTCAAAATATCCTTTTCTCTCTGTGGATGCTCCTGTAAATGCTCCTTTTTCGTGACCAAACAACTCGGAATTTATTGTTCCTTCTGGTAACGCTCCAGTGTTAATTGCTATAAATTTATTGTGTTTTCTAACACTGAGTTCGTGAATGATTCGGCTAAAAATCTCTTTACCCACACCACTTTCACCTCTGATCATTACAGTCAAGTCGGTGTTGGCTACTCTCATGGCAGTATTGATAGCTCTATCAAGCGCTTCTGATTTGCCAATGATGCCAAATCTCTGTTTTATTGAGTTAATATCCAAGTAGTTATGGTTTATTGTTACTAAATTACTTTAAAAATAAATTATACTAATTTTCCTTTTAAAGTAGCACTGTTTGAAGATTCTATAATAACATTTACATAGTCGTTGACATTGTATTTAGAGTTACCTTCAGCATCGTATATCTTAGGGAATATCACCATTTTGTTTTGTGTGGTTCTTCCTTTCCACTCTCGATCTGACCTTTTTGAATCTCCTTCTATCAATACCTCATACGTCTTACCTTCGTCTAATAAATTTTGCTCTGTAGAAACTCTTGTTTGAACGTCAATTATCTCAGTTAGTCGTCGTTTTTTAACTTCTAATGTTACATCGTCCTCATACTTTTTAGCAGCCAAAGTGCCCGGTCTTTCTGAGTAGAAAAACATATAACTCATGCTGTATTTAGCCCATTCTATTATGGATAAGGTATCCTGATGTTCTTCTTCAGTTTCTGTACAAAAACCGGTGATAATATCAGATGAGATGGCACAGTCTGGCATAATTCGATAGATAGATTCTACTCTCTCCATGTACCATTCTCTATCATAAGTACGATTCATAAGGTCCAATACTCTGCTATTCCCTGATTGCACGGGTAAGTGTATGTATTTACAAATGTTTTTATACTTTTTCATCGTATAAATTACCTCATCAGTGATATCTTTAGGATGAGAAGTACTAAACCTAACTCTTAATAAAGGATCGACTTTCGCAACGGATTCTAATAAATTAGCAAAATTAACTTTTTGACCTGATTCTGGATTTGCCCACTTATAAGAGTCAACATTTTGACCTAAAAGAGTTACTTCTCTGTAGCCTCTATCAAACATCTCTTGCGCTTCTGCTACAATGGAAAAAGTATCTCTACTTCTCTCTCTGCCTCTCGTGAAAGGTACTACACAAAATGAACACATGTTGTCACAACCCCTCATAATGGAGATAAATCCAGATACTCCATTAGAATCTAGTCTTAATGGGGAAATATCAGCATAAGTTTCTTCTCTTGATAGGAATACATTTATACCTTTCTCTCCATCTTCTGCAGTAGCTATTAAACCAGGTAAATCTCTGTAAGCATCTGGTCCTACAACAAGGTCAACTAATTTTTCTTCTTCTAAAAACTTTGCCTTTAACCGTTCTGCCATACAGCCCAGAACACCGATCAACATCGAAGGTCTTTGTCTTTTGGCTTTGTTAAAAACTTGAAGCCTTCTCCTAACTGTATCTTCTGCTTTCTCTCGTATAGAACAAGTATTAACCAATACTAAATCAGCGTGATCTAGATTTCGAGTTGGCGAGTATCCCTCTTTTCCTAAGATAGAAGCTACTATTTCTGAATCAGAAAAATTCATCTGGCAGCCATAACTTTCTATATAAAATTTCTTGCCATCAGATTTCTCCTCAAAATCAGACATGAATGCTTGCCCTTGCTTTTTCTCATCAATCTTTTTGGTTACTTCTAGTAGAGTAGGATTGCTATCGTACATATTTAGTTAACTGCTTTTAATTTAAGACTGCAAAGATAAAACAAAGAAGTCAAAAGATGTCATTTTGTCATATATAGTTATGGAAGTGGACTCAAGTAATCAATAAATTCATCAACCACGGCACTACTATTACTAACTTTATTGATAAGGACACTCAAGGTATTCACTATTTGACAACCACTGACTTTAACAGATCTTACTATGCAATGCAACATGAGAGGCCTTAGATATTTTCATTTATCTTTTTATAAGTAAATATGTAAACAATTTGTTTACATATTGTAAATTTATTATATATTTGCATTATGAAGATGATTATGCAATCACTACAATATTAAAAAACTACCTCCAATCTAATACTCATGAGCAACATTACTTCAAGATTTGTAAAATGTCATGATCATTTAAAATCCACGGGTGCAATCCGCTCCTCTGCTGCATTTGCTGAAACCATAGAGACTCACAGACAAACCCTTAATGACATATTAAAGGGAAGAAGAGAAGTCAAAACTGAAATGATTCAGAATGCAATCGAAAAGTTTTACATCAATCCATACTATTTATTTTCAGGAAAAGGCGAGATGTTTGTCAATCCTAATGTCGAGTTGGAAGAAGAATTAAACAATATTAAATTAGTTCCAATAAAGGCTCAGGCTGGCTATAGTGATCACATACTGGATCCTGTATTCAATGCAGATCTTCCTACATTTAGATTGCCAATTTCTAAGTTTAGTACTGGCGAGTTTGTAAGTTTTGAAGTAGAAGGCGAGAGTATGTATCCAACATTGGAAGATGGTGATCTCTTAATATGTACCAAACTGCTACCCATATATTATGCACACACAGTAAAAGATGGGCAGATATACGTCATTGTCACGAAAGAAGAAGTCTTAGTAAAGCGGGTAGTTAACAAGATTCATACCAATGGACTGTTAGTATTGGAGTCGGACAATCCAGAATTCAAAACTAAAAACATGAGAATGGAAAAAGTCCAAGAGATATGGAAAATAGAAGGCACACTTAAAACTAACTTACCCAAAGCTCCAAAACTTACTGCTTCCATCGAAAAGAAACTAGAAGAAATTATGAAAGAGATCAAAAAAGGTGAATAAGTTTTAATTATAAGCACAACAGTCTCATTTTTTATAAACCCTAAACATAATGATAGAATATCACATTAACCCAAAACTAGATTCTATTGATTGGTCCAGACTCACAGAAGTATTTGAACTGGTAAATTGGGGGTTTAGAGATCCCACAGATATAGAAGCTACCTTTAGGAAAAGCTCAATTACATGCTTTGCGATACTCGAAAATAAAATTGTTGGTTTTGGTAGGACTGTAGATGATGGCAAGTATTATGCACATCTTGTAGATATTGCTATTGATCCAGAGCATCAGCTCAAAGGTATTGGTAAAGCGATAGTGGACAAATTAACAAGCAATCTAAAAGGCTATAATTTCATAACGTTAACCTCTGCACCAAATAAAGAGCTGTTCTACCAAAAACTTGGTTGGAAACAACAAAAGTCAGCTTACATCTTACCCAAAGACGAAAAGCAGTCGAAGGAGCATTGTTAGTAAAGGAATTCTTAAATTAATGTTTAGAGCAGTTTACTCTTTAAAACGTAGGACAGAACGTATTCTCGTTTTCGTATTTGCCTAAAATATTGATTGAAAGCTCAAATGCTCCTAAACCTTTTCTATCTGAAAATAAGTCGTCTAAATTGTGGTCATAACTTAGGCCAAATATAAGTCCATTATATTCTATCCCTCCTTGAAGGATAAGAGATTCTATATGGAAACCTGATACATCACTAACGGTTCTAACAGCTGGACCGATAAAAAACTGCTTGGTGTCATCTTGCAGGCCTTTGATCTTAAATAAGTTACTTAATAATATCTGATTATGAGGGCCTTGACTCATGAAGAGTAGTCTTGGATTTATAACTAAAGTTTCAGAAGTGGGAAACGAATAAGAGATATGAGCATTATATCGACGATATTGTACAAAATCTGTATCTAAATTGTTAGTCTTTATTTCGTTTTGAGCCCAAAAAGATTCGTTATTTGGGAATAAATGATAAAGCGAAAGTCCTATATTAAAGTTTGTTCTCTTAGCAGGAGAAATGGTGTATTGTACACCTAAACTAAGGTCAAATGATCCATAGTTATTGACAGGCAAGTTTTCTGTAGTAAATCCTTCAAATGCATCTATGGCATTAAATTGATCTTGGAATGTTAGATCTTCATAATTTACATTTTTTTGGTAAATACCTATTTGGACTCCGCCACCTAAATATTGCTTGGTATTCTTATCCAACGATTTATGAAATGCTCCTGTAAGAGCTATGCCTGTAGTGTTAAAATCAAAAATGTCTGTCTTATCTGATAAAAACATGATACCTAATGCAGCTATATCTTTACCATTACGACCTTGACCTATTTCAAACTTCACATCTCCACTTGCTGTAAATGATTTAAAATTAGTATTGACAGCAGAACTCCATTGATCTCGATAGTTAATACCTACTCTGTACAAGCCACCAAATGTACCTGTCAATGCAGGATTAAACTGTCCTGGTACTTGATAGTATTGTGTAAAATGTGCATCCTGTGCTCTGATTAAAGTAGAGAAAAAACACAAAATCATCAGTGACCAAAAGTATCTATTGTATGACATTAGCGATGTATCCGATTAAAATAGGTAAACGAAGATTCTGTAATAAAATTATAAATGTAACCTTTCTTTTCTAGCCAAGAGTTTATCTTCAGACTCTTCTCTGTCAGGATCTGGCACACAGCAATCCACTGGACACACTGCTGCACATTGTGGCTCTTCATGAAAACCAACACATTCAGTACATTTATCTGGAACGATAAAGTAGTAATCGTCAGAAACAGGTATGTTTTTTGAATCAACATCTACCGATGTCCCATCTTCCAAAGTATAGGTACCAGAGATACCTGTTCCTTCTTTCATAGACCATTCTATTCCACCTTCGTAGATGGCATTATTAGGACATTCTGGCTCACATGCTCCACAATTAATGCATTCATCTGTAATTATTATTGCCATATTTTTACTTATTCAAAGTTTGTAACACCATTGGTATATAAGAAGTTCATCAATTAAGTAGTTACTTGATTATTCTTCATGCCAAATCCTAAACACCTGTATTGGGTAATAGGATTTTGCATCAGATGTTGTAATTTTAATCGGTTTTGTTCTGTCAAAGGATTGTTTGTACGGCATCCAAACCGTTTCTATATTTAAGATCTTTGGTTTAGCCTCATCAATCCAATTGTTCATCCTTTTAATAGTATCTTCAATAGCCTCAAGCTGGCCATTATTAAACCAACCTGGATCTACTGTAACTTTTTGAGCAAAATCTTTAAAAACCAACACTATATTTAGATTATGAATTAGAGTGCAAAAATAGCATTAAATGGCTAACGGAACAATGCTTCAATGTATAAATGTGAAAAAATACAAAATGAGTAAATAGAATAATAAATAAATGCGAAAATGGAATAAGGCTTGGATAAAAGAATTTGGTCGATAGTTAGCATTTAAATAGCTAAAGAACTTAGTTTGCTTGCCCTAACTCTGAGTAGAGCAAAGCATTCAGAGAAAGAAATTAGCTATAGCCCTAAATATTATTCAATTATTTCCAAATTAATCTTTACTTTGTATCAATTAAACGATTTGAATGTCGGCACTTAAAAACCTAGCCAAGGAAACTGTTATTTATGGGATGAGTCATATTCTACCAAGGATATTTCATTTTGGGGTGATGACGATTTATCTTACCCACAGGTTTAATGAAGATACATTGGATTATGGTATCTATACCGAGTTATATGCTTATGCCACCATCATATTGGCATTGATGATATTTAGAATGGACACGGCATATTTTAGGTTTGGGAGTAAAGCAAAAGATAAAGATGAAGTCTTGACTACCGCTATGGTACCCATTACAGCTGTATCGCTGGCTATATGTTTGTTAATGGTCGTGTTTTCTCAAGATATTGCAAATTGGCTTATGTATCCAGAGCAGCCTTACTATGTGACATGGTTTGCTTATATCTTAGGATTAGATGCTTTAACTACATTGATTTATGCTCGATTCAGATTGGCAAATAGACCTATTCGATTTCTATTTTTTAGAGTAGCCAATGTTGTGATTACAATAGCTCTAGTATTGGTTTTTCTGGAAATTCTACCAAGATACTTTCCTGAATTTAGGGCCAGTTTGTTTGAGCTTTTTGGCATGAAAAGAGAACTGGATTTTGTGTTTATGTCTAATTTATTAGCGAGCCTTGTCGTAGCTCTGATGATGATACCTGAAATGTTAAAGATTAAATATTCATTCAATAAAGAGTTGATGTGGAGTGTTGTTAAATACTCATGGCCCTTGGTAATAGTAGCTATAGCTGGAAATATTTGTCAATCAATCGCAAGCCCTCTCCAGAAAGTATGGCTTGGCCCAGATATTGAAGAAAATATGCGAATGGTAGGAATCTATGGAGCAGGAGCTAAATTGGCAATACTTTTAAACCTATTCACCACCGCATTTAATTATGCGGCCGAGCCATTTTTCTTCAATAACGCAGCCAAAGAAAAGTCTAATACCATTTATGGCGAAGTGGCCCTGGCTTATACTATATTTGCTTGTATCACTGTTTTGGGTACTTATTTATTCATCGATATAGTAATGGTAATGATAGGACCAAACTATCGAGAAGGTATCGTTGTAGTCCCTATTTTGCTAATAGCATATGTGTTTTTAGGATTATACTATATGGTTGGCACTTGGTACAAACTTTCAGACAATACAAAGATTGGTGCATGGGTATCTTTAATAGGAGTATTGATAACATTTGTCTTTAGCTGGTTTTTAATTCCTTCAATGGGTATTGTGGGTTCAGCATGGGCAGCATTGGCTACTTTTGTTTGCATGGTATGGGTTTGTTATGCTTGGGGTAGAAAATATTATCCAATTATTTACGACTGGAAAAGCATATTAGGACTTATAGCATTTACTTCTCTAATAATCTATGGCTCTTATTTAATTAGAAATTCGTATGCAGAATCCCCACTGACTATATATATATGCAACTTTTTTCTTTTTCTAGTATCAGTTGTTGCAATTTTTGTTAGTCAAAAACCTTTTCTGGTCGGTATGATGAAAAAGTCGTAACCAGCCAATCAACCTACTAGCTAAAAAGCTATATTACCAGTTTCAATATTTCTTCCAAATATTTCTGATCTACAATGTCAAACGTGTTTAATGATTCACTATCTGCATCAAAAACACCTACAATTTCATTCTTTTTATAGAATGGAATTACGATTTCTGAAAGGCTTAGACTACTGCAAGCTATATGTCCTGCGAATTTTTCTACATCTGGCACGATAAGCGTTTTGTTTTGAGCCCAGGCACTACCGCAGACACCACGTCCTTTTTTAATTCTAGTGCAAGCAACAGGCCCTTGGAATGGCCCTAACACTAATTCATCACCTTTCACAAGGTAGAACCCTACCCAGAGCCATCCAAACTGTTCTTTGAGTGCAGCAGATATGTTTGCAAGATTTGCAATTAAGTCTATTTCTTCATGCAATAAAGCCTTGATTTGAGGAAGAAGTTGTTGGTATTGTTCTTCTTTAGTGCCTTTGATAATCTGCAAATCTTCTGCCATTTTATATATTTTATTAGTCCTTTAACCGTTTCTGAAGACGGATAGTTTCAGTTTGTTATTACAAGATTAATATTCTTAGAATTTCTATCATAATATATTAAGCTAATAGTTACCTTTGTATTACTCAAGGGGTGCTGGATTTATTTCTGGCTGAGATTATACCCATAGAACCTGGTCAGGTAATTCTGGTAAGGAAAAGGAGAGTTCCTATCTATGTGTGCTTATTTGTGAATACGCCTTTCTGTCTAAGATTGGTCTTTAAATTGTAATTTAATGAGAATTATTTTTGTTAATTTGTTTCTACTTGCTTTTAGCTTTGGTAATACACAGGTTAGTTTATCTGGCACCATAACAAATCAAAAAGGAGAAAAGCTTGATGCGGCAGTAGTATATATTGAAGGCACTGACCTCAATACTATCAGTGATATTAAAGGAAACTACTTGTTAGTAGGAATCCCTAAAGGAGAACACATCATACAGATAACATTCTTAGGGTATGAAAAGACTTCACTAACAGTTGATATGAAGTCTAATCTAAAAATGGACATCGTAATTAAAGGGAAACTCTTCAACTTAGATGAAATTGAAGTCATTACTAATAGAGTACTGCCATCTCATCCATTTACCTTTGACATGGTAGATCAAGAAGAGTTAGAAAAGAAAAATCTTGGTCAAGATATTCCGTTTTTACTCAATAATACTCCTTCTGCAGTAGTAACATCCGATGCAGGAAATGGAGTGGGGTACACTGGTCTTAGGATCAGAGGAACAGATCAAAGTAGAATCAATGTTACTGTTAATGGCATACCGGTCAATGATGCTGAATCTCAAGGTGTATTTTGGGTAAATATGCCTGACTTAGCAGGCTCTGTAAGTGACATACAAGTACAGCGAGGGGTAGGACCTAGTACTAATGGACCTGGAGCATATGGGGGTAGTATAAGTATCAATACCAAAAATGTTAATATCAACCCATACGCTACAGTAAATGGTACAATTGGTAGCTTTAATACTAAAAAACTAAGTGTTAATTTGGGTACAGGTCTGATTAACAATAAATACCTAATAGATGCTAGATATTCTATCATCAACTCTGATGGATATGTGGATCGAGCCACTTCAGATTTGTCTTCATATTATATCTCTGTTGGAAAAGTTACCAGCAATTCTTCTTTGAGATTTGTTACTTTTTCTGGAAAAGAACGAACTTACCAATCATGGAATGGTACTCCACATGCCAAAATAGAAGGAGATAATGCTGCATTGTTATCACATTATAATACTAATCTTGGGTCTTTGTATAATACCCTACAAGATTCAATTAACTTATTTGACTCTGATAGACGATACAATTATTATCAGTACAAAGACCAAGTGGATGATTATCAACAATCTCATTATCAGTTACATTATGCTAAGGATTTTGACTCTCCATTAACTGCTACGGCTTCCATTTATTATACAAAGGGGAGAGGGTTTTTTGAGCAATTCAAATTTAAAGCTAATCGTAGAGCTCATGGATTATTTAACATAATGGAAGATTCTATAATTATTACAAAGTCAGATATTGTTAGAAGACGCTGGTTGGATAATGATTTGATAGGTGGAATAATTAATACTTCATATAATGTAAATCAAGACTTTAAGTTATCAACTGGAGGGGGAATTTCTTCTTATGTTGGTGATCATTTTGGCAATGTTATTGAAATAGACTCTATGAGACTTATTGATGCATTAGATCGTTATTATTACAATACTGGTAAAAAATTAGATGGGAATATATACTTAAGAGCAAATCATAAAACTAAATTTGGTTTAAATTCATTTGTAGACTTACAGGTAAGAGGAATAAGTTATAAAGTTTCAGGGAAGGATAATGATAGATTGCCTATTGCTATTGATACATCTTACATTTTTTTTAACCCCAAAATTGGACTCTCTTATGACCTAAATAATGGTAACATATATGCATCTTTTGCTACTGCTAACAGGGAGCCAGATCGAAGTGATTTTCTAGATAACCCAAGATCATCTACACCTCTTCCAGAAACACTATATGATTATGAAGGAGGTTATAGACTTAATAAAGCAAAGTATGCTGTAAGTGCAAATGTTTACTTCATGGATTACAAAAATCAACTGGTACAAACAGGAGATTTGAATGATGTAGGATCTGTCTTGAGGGATAATGTAGCAAGCAGTTATAGATTGGGACTTGAACTGCAAATGGGATATCAGGTTAATAAATACCTGCTTTGGGATTGGAATATTGCCTTGTCACAAAACAAAATAAAAGAGTTTAACGAAGTTATATTTGATTATACGAACGGTTTTGATAGGGTAGAGACTAAATACGAAAATGTGGATATTGCATTTTCTCCTTCTATCGTTTACAAAAACAATTTTGTGATTACTCCATTTAACAACCTAGCCATTACAATAGAGTCGCAATATGTAGGCAAGCAATATTTAGACAATACGCAAAGCGAGGCTAGAAAACTTAAGCCTTATTTTGTGAATAATTTACGACTTAATTATACGTTTGATCCTAAGATTATCAACAAGATAGATTTTACGTTG
>JBBKVK010000363.1:0-2682 GCA_037968395.1 Saprospiraceae bacterium
GCCTTAACCTATACAGGCAGTAAGAGTTATGTTCCAATTGTCGAGATAATTATCTATCAAATTCCTTTTGGTGTTTTTATAAACTTTGCTACGAATATATTAAAATGGGATTTTAGAAAATACGAGTTTTTGTTTATGCAAATGGGTTTGACATTTTCATATTTGTTAATCTTAATCTTTGCAGTTAATTTTTCGTTTCTAAATGTACAGAATGTCTTTATTATCCTTTTTATTATCAGGGTAATTTTTGCCATAATTGGTTTCTTTTTTATTAGAAAATGGTTAAAAATTAGTTTAGAAAAAGTAATTTTTAAAAGCTTGCTTTGGTTTGGCATACCTTATGGTTTAGTCAGTCTTTTTACGGGCCTATTGCCAGCTATTGACCGTATGTATATTGTTAAGTATCTCACAGGCAATGAATTAGGCTACTACGCCGTTGCTTATAAGCTCGCTTTTCTATTAATGTTGCCAATTAATGCATTTCAAACAGCTTGGGGCCCGTTTGCCTATGCCATATATAAAAATGAAGATTCAGAAAAAACGTATAACACTGTTTTGATTTTGTTTACGGCATTAATATGTTTTGTTGGTTTGGGAATAATTTTGTTTTCTAAGTTGATAGTATTACTTCTTGCAGGAGAAAAATACCTTGAATCAACTACTGCAGTAGCTCCGCTGGTATTTGCATTAATATTTATGAGCTTATCATGGATAGTTGGAATTGGAATAGATCTGTCTAAAAAAACGTATTGGAAAATATTGAGCAATATTGTACAATTGCTAGTTACAACCACAATTATTTATCTATTAATTGTGCCTTTAGGAATCTTGGGGGTTTCCCTAGGAATCTTGGGAGGATATATGGTTTACTTTATATGGGAAAGCTATTTGTCTCGTAGGTTGTATAAGATAAAATTCGAATTGCGTATTTCTGTTTTATTAATTGGTGTTACCGTAATAATTAGTGCAATAAGCTTGACATTAAGCCCTACTGGACTAGTGTACAATGGCTTATTTAATTGTGCCCTTTTGTTAATATTTGGATTATTAACGTGGCTCATAGTTAAAAATAGAATTAGCTTAGAAACGATAAAAAGCATAAAACGATGAAGATTGCCCTGATAGGTAATATGAACAACAATAATTTTGCTCTTATGAGGTATTTTCGGGACTTAGGGCAAGATGCACACTTGTTTTTATACAGTAGCGATGGAACTGGAAATTTAAGCCATTTCAGACCACAAGACGATACTGTAGATTACAAAAAGTGGCAAGACTATATTCATCTTTTAGGTTTTGAAGAAAGCTACAGGAGCCTTTTTATAGATCCAATTAGATTTTCATACCCAGTAAGCAAGAAAAAAGTAAAAAAGATCTTTGAGGATTATGATATACTAATTGGTTCAGGACTTACTCCAGCCATATTAGATAGATGTGGAATAGCTTTAGACGTGTTTTTCCCTTATGCAATAGGAGTAGAGTATATCGGTTTTAAGCCAAAAGGCAATTGGGCTAAAAACCTACTCTACAAGGCTATTGAAAAGAGACAAAAAGCAGCAATAAATAAAGCAAAATTAATATTTAATGCGGAGCTTGGCTATACAAAAGAAATCTTGCAGCGGTTGGGATTAACTTTTATAAATCTGGCAATTCCAATGTATTACAATAGGGAAGTCAACTCTTCTACTGATACAAAGACAACGAATTTAATAGACCAAATAACTAAATTTGACCTAAAGTTTTTTTCGCATTCTAGACAAATGTGGATAAGAAATAGCACCATTTTTTCTGAGGAAGAATGGAAGATTCACAATAAGAATAGTGACTGGTTAATACAAGGTTTTTCAGAATTCTTAAAAAAAACGAAGAAAAAGGCAGTACTTGTTTTATTGGAGTACGGCCCAGATGTAGTAGGTTCTAAAGAGTTAATTAACAAACTAGGAATCTCACAGAATGTAGTTTGGCTTCCTAAGATGGCAAGAAAGGATCTGATGCAGATTCTTAAAATATGTGATGTTGGCGTTGGAGAGTTTATGCAAGGGGAAGGGGTAATATGGGGAGGCACAGGCTGGGAGATATTAGCAAGCGGGAAGCCACTAATGCAGAGTATTAACTTTAGCCCAAAGTCATTTAGAGAAATATTTGGACACGACTTACCAAGTGTTTTAGATGTTAAATCTCCAATTGATGTCTCAAATCACCTTGCTCAAATAGAATTATCCAATGGCTATACTAATGGTATGAGTTCAATTGATTGGTTTAATACATACAATGGAATTAGCCTGGCAAAAGAGTGGGTTGATGTAATAAAGAGTAAAGGGTGTTTAGAAAAATAATAGATTTTTCACTGCTGTTTTATTTGATAGCAGCCTTTTTTGTTGCCTATCAAAGTTTTACTGATGAGTCAACAATATTGATTACATTTTTACTTTTGAGTTTTCTTGGGTTAACCTTAAGTATTAGTGGAGTAACTAAGTCAATATTTATTCTTTCTTTTTCCATAAATGCTATATTCGCTGTTGTTTTTTACAACTATTTTAATCACATCAATGGCGTTCCTTTTATTGGCGGAGGAGATGATGAGTTATTTTACAACTTTATATTAAGAACTTTTCATAAAGGGTTTACTTTTGGGGGTTTTAATATTCTGTTCTTTAGGTTTTGGTTATTTATTTATATTTA
>JBBKVK010000364.1:0-2520 GCA_037968395.1 Saprospiraceae bacterium
TATATTAATTTTTATAACAATATTTTCAGCATCTGCTCAAGATAATTTTAAAGAACAACTTCAAAGTCAAATAGAAAAAGAAGTCTGCACTTGTTTCAATAAAAGTGAAAAACTAACCATGACTATAATTGGAGAATGTTTAGAAAACAGCTTTCTTGACAAAGATGAAGCCATTGAAAAATTGATAGATCTAGAATCTAATGTATCACCTTTTGACCAAGGAGCAATCATTGGTAAAGAACTATACTTAAATGCGCAAAAAAATTTAGTTCAAGACTGTGATTCTTATTTTTATTTTTTTGATAAACTACGCTCTGAATCTTTAAGTAATATGGCAACATATCCAGAAAGTCAATTAGACGCTCTCAATCTTGAAATTAAAAATAATCAAACAGCCGATTTACTGTGGCAAAGAGGTAATCATTATTTAGCGGCAGGAGATTTGACAAAGGCGAAACAAGATTATGAAAATGGTTTATTGATTGACCCCAACCATTTACAATCTGACTTTTTTCTTGGATGGGTTTATGAGTTAAACGGAGACTATGTAAATGCTATTGACAGATATACCAAGGTCTTAAATATAACAGGTAAAGAAGAAATCATTATTTTCATAGAACTTGCTAGAAGAAAAGCAAAGCAATAATAGTTACCACCGCTGGCGCTCGTTAGTAGCGCGTGCCCACAAGCCTCAGCCATCAACAGCAACCAGCAAACATTTAAAATAATTCCAAACGTAAAAAATAGTTTGTATTTTAGTTTCATGAGCAGACAATATAAAGGTCATTCTAAAAGGGCATTACATGTTATGACAATGAAAAAAGTGATGTGTTTAGTGGTTCTATTCTTCTTACTGGCATCTTGTGCAGGTCTAAAATTCAAACCCTATTATGATGATGTCGATTATTTAGAACGTCATGGTGACATCAAATATGTCGAATATATGGAGTTTTCTGAAGCAAAACCGAATGACACTTCCAAAATTGGGATTGAATACAACGAAAGTAACCTGCCCAGCAAGCAAATTGATTTTGGCAAAGGCAAGAGAGGCAATCAAGAAGTTACTCTTATATATGACCAAGATTCAAGGTTGATAGAACAAATACCAAACAGTCCCAGAGCACCTTGGCACTATAAATTCACTTATGATTCCAAGGGAAATTTAATAAATCAGAAAGGCTTTACCAACGACACGCTTACCTTTGAAAGAAGACTGTTTTATGACAAAAACAATAACCCTATCAAAGAGGAGAGATATAAAAAACAAATGTTGGTAGAAGAATCGTATTATGATAATGACTACAAAAAGAGAACGTCGACTGCAACATTTTACAACAAGGGCATTAAGAGTACCACAAGTTCTAAAAATTATTATGACAAAAAGGGAAACATAATCCTTGTAGAAGCGGTAATTAATGGGAAGATTAACTCTCGATTTATAACTTATGACAAATTCGGCAATGTTGTAACAGTAGAAAGGGAAACTGAAAAAACTTTGAACGTTCACACCTATGATGATAAACATAATTTGGTCAAAACCTTAGTGTATATCAAGGGTAAACTCTTTAGAACAGAAATGTATACTATACATTATAAATAGATTAAACCCGATAGCGCGGATTTGCAATCCGTGCCGTCAACAGTAAGCACGCTACTGTAAGCCACCCACCCCGACAGCGCTGATTTCCCGATGTACTTCTTACAATCCTCACCTCATGAGTGCCTTAAACGAAAGAAGTAATTTTCCTATAGCGATTTGTATTTTTAATATCTTCGTGCCCATGAAGAAAGGCCATCAGTTTTTCCTTTTATCACAGATCGATTTTCATCCCTTGAATTATATAACATAGTCCATGCAAAGATTCCATGAGTTTTTAATGAGACCTTATCTATATCTACTGATTGTAGTGATTGGGATATCCTTAAAGTTTTTCCAGTTAGATTACAAATTATTTTGGTTTGATGAGGTGTGTACCATTCAGCATACGTCCGGGATTACCGATAAAGAATTTCCCTGCCTCGTTCCTTTTGATACCGTTAAAAGTATCTCTTTTTATAAAGATCTGTATCGTTTAAACACACAGGACCATGCGTTGGGTTCCGAATTAAAGGGTTTAGCCACTTCTACGCAACTCAACCCCATGTATTATCCTTTTTTAATGGTTTGGTATCGGATTGCGGGAGACACTCCGCTGGATTTTAGACTATTTAGTGTGCTTATATTTATTGTCAGTCTGCCGTTTTTGTTTCTACTTTCCAAAAAACTTTTTAAATCAACCCTTGCGGGGTGGATCACGATAAGTCTCTATTCAATTTCGCCCTTTATCCATTTATTTGCCCAAGAAGCGCGCTATTATATCTTTTGGACCTTGATTGTCATTTTAATGCATTACCTTTTTTTACAGGCCATGCATCACAACAAAAACAAATGGTGGTTTGCTTATAGTGTTATAGGTGCGGTATCATTATATGCATCACCTCTTTCCATAGTGTTGCTATTCGGGCATGGTGCATTTATAC
>JBBKVK010000365.1:0-2738 GCA_037968395.1 Saprospiraceae bacterium
GTCTAGTTTATCCGAGACTACATTTTCAAAGTTAAATATTAATAAAAATGTTTTAAATTCTGCGGAGAATAAATCCTTTAATTTGGAAAATGAATCTCAACTATTGAAGACTTCTATTACTAATCTAATTATTTATTTAAATGTGCATTATAACGACAAAGCAATGATGTATACTTTAAGTCATTTATTTACACCAAATAAAAACCTTGCATTTGATTATTTAGACTCTATACTTTCATTTAAAGCTAAAAGAAGGATTATACCAAAACTTGAAGAAGCAGTTAATATTATTCAAAAAGTATCATTACAGAATTAAAGAAATAAATAACTTTTTTTTTATTTCGGTAAAGCACAAAACCTTTAATATATTTGTGAGGTATTATTAGGCCAATATATCACTTAAATTAAGTTTTTCTAATAATGTATCTGCAATAGCACTAGTTGAAAATTTTTCTTTAGTTGCGGATGAACTAATGTAATTAATAAGATCCTCAAATCCCATATCTTCAATACTTCCTCCTTGAGCAAAATGACTGCAGATTACTTCAGAAGCGATGTTAGTGATAAATCCCGCAATGGCCCCTTTTACTATGTTGTCAGATAATATCTTGTTGATTCCCACTTGCTCTGTAAGTTCAGTCACTAATTCTGAGGTGAAATTTGAGATTGAAGCTGACAAGAGCGATATGATTAGTATTTTACTTTGTTCTGGTTCTTCATGACCATAAGCGGCCGCAATACCTTTAATCATTTTCGAATGTATGTAGGTCATTGCAATCATATCTACGAAAGGTATTGGCAAGGCACTGATAGCGGCTACTTGTCCTATACTCTTTTCGATAATATCAACTGCTGCTTGAGGAGTTGTAAGTTTTGGTATGTCAATTATATGATCCATTTTATTAGTGTTTAATAATTTCATTTATACTACTACAAAGAGCTTCTAATTGTTCGATCAGATTATAGACACAATGATACCACTATAAGTAAACTCAGGTACAATATATTGATTCCTATTAAATTGTGCCATGTTTTTCTTTCCTAACTTTTATTTGATCATTATTATAGTTTTTTAATTCTATGATATCACCTGGCATATTATATCCAGCGTTATCTAAAGCAGTTATACAAGATATCATAGCATCTGAAACCAAATTGCTTGAATTAAAAGTTTTATCAAAAGTATCAATCCAAATCTGTACATTTAATTCCATAGAACTAGATCCTAAATTGTTAACAAAGGCGTTTGGACCTTTATTCTTTTGCAGTATACCATTCATAGATTGCAATACTTCTAACACCAAATTTTCCGCTTTCTTGACGTCTGACCCATAATCGAGACCAATTACAAATTGTTTTCGTATAAATCCATCACGAGTATGGTTGTATAATGGATTTTTGATGATCATACCGTTTGGCACATAGACATCTTTACCATCAAAAGTTTTTATATGGGTTTCTCTAAGGCTTATACCTAATACTTTACCCTCGACTGAACCAGAAGTCACTGTGTCACCTAGCATAAATGGCCTATTAAATGCTAATAATATCCCTGCTAGAAAATTCTCACCTATGTCTTTAAAGGCAAAACCTATAACGAAAGCAGATATTCCTGCAGCACCTAACATACTACCTGCTATTCCACCTCTACCAATTAAGTATAAAAATATTAAGGAACAGATCACTATATTAGATACTCTGAAAACTGTATCTAAGAAATTTACCAACAGTGGGTCTTTTGCTTTACGTCATATAAAATCAACTAATTTTTTTCTCAAAACTCTTAATATCAGAGCAATAAATACTACAGTAATAAGACTCAAAGTTAATTTTGGAAGCACTGAAATTAATGATTCGAAGTAAATTATGAGTTTATCTTGCATTGTAGATAATATGTCCATACTGTATAGTTTAATTAAATAAAAAAGACCGCTCTGCGAGCAGTCTTGAGTTTGTAATTATTCAGCGTGAAATATGTCAAACTGATTCGGATTGTAGCTCCTCTTTAAGCATGAGCAATTCGTTTAATTCACCCTCTATAACTGCTACTTGAGTCCTAAGCGTTTGAGCTATATTTAAAGGTAATTTCACATCTTGGAGAACTTTTCTGTAATCACCTATTAAGGCATTAGATCCTCTTTCTATTTCATTAACAATAGGCCCAAAATCGTCCTCAATATTACTGATCTTAATATCAATAAACATTCTATGAATTTTACCTAGGAATGTAGTTTGTACTTCTGGATCACCACCAAGGGATTTAACATGATTTTCCAGTTCACCATGGAAAATGTGGCGTTCATTTGCATATCTCTTTAGCCATTTTTGAAGTGGTACATTAGCAGTGGCTTTAGTAATTTCCTTATAACCTTTCTCAGCATCTTGCAATCTGTATATTAGGTCTTGCAGTGCTTCTCTAATTTGTATTGTATTCATGATTTGATGTTTTTAAGTAATTATTAAAATATTTAATTCATTAGCAATCCAACTTGGTGAAAATAAATAATGTTCGAAATCAGAATCAAATAATTATAAAATTTTATAATCAACTGCATTCCAATATAAGGTCATTATTAACTGATGTCATCATATCCTTAAATATGAATGATAGACTCATCTGCTGGTTGAAAGAGGCAGTCAGTAAACAATATAAATTAGATTATATTTAATCTATTGATTATATTTAATCTTTTAGTTGATAACAATATTATCTTAATCTATTGATATACTGCATTTTA
>JBBKVK010000366.1:0-8525 GCA_037968395.1 Saprospiraceae bacterium
ATGATTTCAATACTCTTGATGTTAGATGCCGCCATGTTTTGAAGCATCCTGGCTACTTCATCGCTTGACATATATTGCTTTTTACCATTGATGGTGATCAGTACTCCTTCTCTACCTCTTAGGCTTACACGATTGTTATTGTCTACCACGACACCTGGAGACTTTTGCAATACTTCCAAGGCAGAATTTCCAGCATTTACAATACTGTTCTCCACATTGATAATTATTTTATCGGCCTTCATTTCGATCATTGGCTTCTTGGCTGTGACTGTGATTTCTTGCATGGCTATACCTTCAGCCAAAATGATTTCTTTAACAATTATTTGCTTATCGCTTAATTGAACAGCTTGAGAATAAATGGATGTGAAGCCTATCATATTGGCGTTTAAAATATACTCGCCAGCGGATACATTTTCAAAAGCATAAGATCCATTTTCTAGAGTAAGGTCGCCCCTTACCAAAGATGAGTCTTTAGCAGTAAGCAATAAAATATTTGCAAATTCCAAGCCTTTGCCATCTATGGTCACCACTTTTCCAGTAATAGAAGATTGACCAAAGATGCCATAAGATATAGACATTAAAACGAGTATTAGTAGATTTTTCATGTGTAAATGCATAAGTTGTTTAGGCCGCTTAGTGCAGCTTAAGTCGTTGATAAATAGTACGTAATGATTGATATGTTGGTTAGACGGCGTTACACAAATATTGGTTACGAGATTGATCTTAAAAGTAATTACTTATAGATAGAAGTATCTATTTTTAAGATGAAATTATTGATTTAACAGACCAGAAAATTAATAAAAGAATAGAAAGAAATTTGTTTATCAAAAATGTCTTTCTATTTTTATAGCCTATGAATACGGTAGATAACTTTATTTTAGAAAAAGAAGGCAATCAGCAATTGATATTGATCATGTTGAAAGACTTTTTGGATGGTTATCCTGAACTTGTTTCTAAAATTAGGTTTAATATTCCCTTTTATTATGGTAAAAGATGGGTTTGTTACCTCAATCCCATAAAGAAAGATGGGATTGAATTCGTTTTTATGTTTGGAAAAAAGTTAGAGGATGAATCAGGTTTGTTAGATGCAACAGGGAGAAAACAAGTTGCTGGGTTAACATTGTATGAGCCAAATGAAATCCCATTTGAGGTGATTGCAGATCTTATGGATCAAGCAATCACTATTGATAATCAACATCAGTAATTATACACGTTTAATATTCCCCTGTACTCAGCATCACCAAGGTACATGCTTCGATTGGTTCGATGTTATTATCTCTCAATATTTTATAGAAACTTGAATTTTCGGTGCCAGGATTAAAAATTACTCTTCGTGGAGCAAGAGCAACTATAAACTCAATATAATCGAGTTGATGCTGAGGTCCAACATAGAGTGTGACAGTATCAATATCTTTCACCAAACTCCTATCAGTGATAATTGGTACATCATCAATAAAGCCTTGTCTGAGTCCTAGTGCTATAACTTCGTGGTTAAAGGATTTAAGCCGCTTGGTAGCTATATTCGAATATCTCATTGGGTTTTCGCTGGCACCAATTACTAATGTTATATTGGAAGTTTTGTTTTTCATTTTTCTATAAACTGATCACTATTTTACTCTATAATAGAATGGATGCATTATTGGTTCAAAAAATAATAATAAGATTAAGCCCCTTTGAATAGTTAGAATGTTTTTAAGACGCATTATGCTTAACAAAAAAAGGGCTTCCAAATCAATGGAGGCCCTCAATTTTATTTAACCTTTTGTTGTATACTATTGTACCAACTTAACTTCTGTTCTTCTGTTTTGAGCTCTACCTTCTTCGGTAGCATTATCAGCAACTGGCATTTCAGCACCGTAACCCATAGCCTTAACTCTTGTAGCATCGATACCTTTAGCGATTAATCTCCCCATTACAGCACCTGCTCTTTCTGAAGATAATTGCTTATTAGCAGCAGCATCCCCTGTATTATCAGTGTGACCTTGAACTTCTACTTTTACTCCAGAATAAGCTTTAAGGATAGCAGCTAATTGATCTACTTCCGCTTGTGCCGCAGCATCTAATTTTGCAGAACCTGTTGCAAAGTTAAGGTTATTAAATCTGAAAGAACCATCACCTTCAAAACCTCCATTGATATAAGTCATCATTTGTTCACCAGCAGAACCAGCAGTAAATTTCACTTTATCCAAAGCAGCTTTACCAGCAGCATCTACAGTAGCAAAAGCACCTTTGGCCCAGTCCATAGAAGCATCTGCAGCATCAGCAACAGCATCTCCAGCGTCGCCAACAGCTTCTACTGTTGAAGCAGCAGCATCAGCAACAACATCTTTTTTACCCATCATCCACCAAGCAAGAGCTCCGACTAACAATAATGGAAGAGCCCATTTTAACCAGCCCATACCAGCATCAGCAGCATCTTTACTTGCATTAGCGGTTGTAGTAGCAGCTGGTTTTGCAGCAACTGTTGCAGCAGTAGCAGTCGTTTTAATTGTATCTGATGCTCCGCCTAATAAGTTACCTACAGAAGAGAAACCTAATAAATTACCCATTCCAGCAGGCATAGCTTTAGCAACGCTATCTTTTTGACCCATAATTAAGTCAGATAAAAAGTCCATTCCTTTTCCAGCTGCTTGCTTTCCAATGATACTCATTAAAAATGGTGCTGCTAATTTTAATAGCGAACCAGTAGAGTTTTTCTTAAGTCCAGCCATTCCTGAAACTAAATCAATAATACCACTCGTTTTACTTCCTAATAATGACTCTAAGATTCCTCCACCTGAATTCATTACGTTATTTACTTCACTAGCTCCTCCTCCGAAGATTCCAGCAATATCTCCTAATTTTCCAAGATCAAGCCCTCCAATCATATCCATGATACCTTGAGCGCCACCTGGTGACGATGCCTTTTCTACAACGCCTCCAAGAATAGCTGGCATTAATCCTCCTAATGCTTTAGTTACTCCTGATTCTGATTCGCCAAGAAATGAACTTGCTTGAGAAGCTAGTACACCTGTTACTTGGTCTTTTACTAAGTCTAAAATGTTAATTGACATCTTTAATGTGTTTTGTTTAATTTGAAATAAATGGATCAGTTTTTACAGGAATTGTGACGCGAAGGTACTATAAAAGTCACTGTTTTGATAATTATCTTATTTTTAATTGTATTAGGCACTAAGATTAAGTAATTTTGATTCTTATAATTAATTAAACCACAGAATTAAGTGAACAACGATATAGGTACCCAACTTTTCGAGTCATTTCTAGCTATTGAAAAAAGAGAAATAAGTCCAAAAGAAAAGATATTTGCCCTTTACATGTTATTAAATATTGTATCGGAAGAAGCCACTCTTGATGAAACGCTGAGTTTTAAGACATTATTTTCACGACTAAGTTTTCTTACGTCTGAGTATAATATTACTAAAAAGGAAACCTACCTCATTCATCAATTTAGGATCTACAATGAAAAAAGCATATTAACTGAAAAACTTATAAGCCCTGTGTTAGAACTAGGTCAGGTTGTTATAAATAACTTGATTGATAAAATATGGTTAAGTGGCAAGAATCAATCAAAACTAACAAAAGAGACACAAACAATTTTTAGTAACCTTAGACCAAAGCCTCAAGCCTTCAAACACCTAATTGAAGCATTGGTTATTAAAATTGATATAAAAAACAAACATCTAATATTTTTAGATGATGACCATCCAGAATCTGAGTCTATCGCAGAGTTTGATATTCCAGAAATTAACGAACCTTTTACAAAAAACATTCTATCGATAACAAAGATTTACGACTTACCATTACACATTAATTTTATTGAATGCGAAATCTCCAAAGATGGTGTTGTTAGACCTAAAGCATTTGTAATACAACCCGATTATTTGATGGATGTTACTTCTATAGCATCCAATATAAAAGCACAAAGTTCAGACATTTGGCTATATGGTCTAAACAAGTTCATGACCAAATCCACCTCTAAATATATCATGATTGGTAATATTGCCAATTACTTTTTAGATGCTTTGATAGCAAATCCAGAGGTAGAACTAAATCAATTATATACCCAAGTATTTAGATTATATCCATTAGAATGGGCCATATATAATGATGAAGAAACAGCAGAGATAATATCTGACATCAAATTACATTTTAACAATCTAAAAAGGGTTGTTCATGAAGAGTTTCGTCAGAAAGAAATCCTTATAGGACAAATCTATTTAGAACCATCGTTTTATTGTAGAGATTATGGCATACAAGGAAGATTGGATTTATTTCACACCAATAGCCATTCTGATAAAGCTGATATTATTGAATTAAAAAGTGGGAAGCCCTTTATGCCAAATTCGTATGGTATCAATGAGAGCCATTACGCTCAGACCTTACTATACGATATGATAATCAATTCATCATACGGAGGAAAAATTGTGCCTCAAAATTATATACTCTATTCAAAGCTTGAAAAATTTAATCTAAAATATGCCCCTAGAATAAAAAATCAACAATATGAAATATTAAAAATAAGGAATGAATTAGTGGCTATCGACCATGCATTATCTCAATCTCCTGAGATGGTACAGAGGGTAATGGAGTATTTAGTCACAGAAAATTATCCCGGGTTAAAAGGTTTTACATTACAAGATTTAAAACAGTTTGAAGAGATTTATCAAACATCTACATCGTTAGAGAAAACGTATTTTCATCATTTTGCCTCTTTTATATCAAGGGAATCCATTTTATCAAAAACTGGAGAACATGGCATTTCTAAATCAAATGGATTGGCGGCCTTGTGGTTGGAAAACATGGATGAAAAAGAAGATCGATTTAGTATCATTAATCATCTTGTCTTACTAGAAAATAAGTCAGATGAAAATGATCCAATGCTAAGATTTTCTAAAAGTGAATATACGGCTGAACTATCTAATTTTAGAAAAGGTGACATTGCCGTATTGTACCCTCACCACCACAATGTTAGGAATATTTTAAAACATCAAATATTTAAATGTTCTATAATTAGTATTGATGACAGTGAAGTGGTAGTTCGTATGAGATCACCTCAATACAATCAATCTATATTTAGAGACACAGAATTTTGGAATCTGGAGCAAGATGTACTGAGTAGCTCATTCAACCATATGTATAGGAATCTTTTTTCGTTTTTAGCAAGCAATTCAGATAAAAAAAGAGTTTTATTGGGACTTGACAGACCCCGTACTTATGATCAAGCGATAGACATTGAAGTGGATGAAAACTTAACATCTGAGCAAAAGTCAATTGTATTCAAAGCCTTCTGTACCAAGGATTACTTCCTAATATGGGGACCACCTGGCACAGGTAAAACGAGCATTGTTTTAAAAAACATAGTTAAATCCATCAATAAATATACTGAAGAAAAAATCCTATTGTTGGCTTATACAAATCGAGCTGTGGATGAGATCTGTGAGTCCTTGGTATCTGCTGGATTAGGGGATGATTTTATTAGAATCGGAAGTAGGTACTCGGTTGGAGAAGACTTTCAAGAAAATCTGTTGGGTTACAAAATCAAAGATCTGGGTTCAAGATCAGGGATTCTAAAAACACTTGAAAAAAACAGAATATTCGTATCAACTGTCTCATCTATTATTGGTAAAAAAGAACTATTAAGTATAGTAAATATTGACACCGTAATAATTGATGAAGCATCCCAAATATTGGAACCGATGCTCATTGGGTTATTGACACAATTTAATAGATTTATCATGATTGGTGACCATAAGCAATTGCCAGCTGTTGTCACACAAAACCAAAAGTTGACATTGATACAAGAACCTGAATTGAATGAAATAGGGTTTAATGATATGAGGGTATCGTTATTTGAAAGGCTCTATATGCAATGCAAAAATAACGAATGGGATAATGCATGGGCAATTCTTACACACCAAGGTAGAATGCATGTTCAAATAATGGAACCAGTAAATGAATATTTTTACGAAGGAAAACTAAAATATATACCTCACATTAAAAGATTAATTGCTAAGAGGTTATTGATTGGCAGTAGCGATGTTCTAACAAGTTTAGCCAATGAACGGATGATTTTTATCAATACTGAAGTTGATAATGATTTTAACTGGAAGACAAATGCTTTTGAGGCGGAGGTCGTTTCTAAACTAGTCACTCAACTAAAGCAAATATATCAACTAAATAAATTATCACTAGACTCTACATCAATTGGAGTCATTACGCCTTATAGAGCTCAAATTGCATTGATAAAAAGCATATTATCCCAAGATGAACAGTTGGTCACAGTTGATACAGTAGAACGGTATCAAGGTGGAGCAAGAGATATAATCATACTATCATTATGCACCAATAAGCTTAGTCAACTTGCTTCGTTAGTTTCGCTTTCTACAGAAGGCATAGACCGTAAACTTAACGTAGCTCTCACCAGAGCAAAAGAGCAATTAATCATTATCGGTAATGAAGAAATACTAAGGCAAAATGAGACCTATGGTAAGTTGATAAATCGGTGTTATAGATTTGAGGTTTAATTTTTATTTCACGGTATTAAGAGGTCATATCAATAGCATTTTTTGCAAGCCTTTATATAGTTTATATAAAAATAAGAAAGCTGAGCTAATCTTTTGATTGCCCAGCTTTCTTAAACTCGAATGATAAAAAGGTTATGGAATAAACCTAAATAACCTAGTTTACTTTTTATTTTAAGTAATGTATATCACTGCTTACTCTATCACAATCATCTTCTTAGTGGCAGTAAAGTCTCCACTTTCGATCTGATAGTAAACGATGCCACTTGCTTTGATCTCATTAATGTTAAACTCTATGGTGTTCAATCCTCTTTCGGATGCTACCTCTCTTACCATTAATATCTTACCTGTCACATCATATAATGTAAAGGTCGCTTGCCCCGCTGATGCCATCTCATAACTTACCATCGTCATTGTCTTAAATGGGTTTGGTTCGTTTTGATGCAAGGCATAGTTGGCATCTGAAACTGCATCTGTCCTGATCGATAAAGCTATCTCGCCTACTTGGATATCATTGCCTACATAAGATTCTGCTCTGGTCACTCTTGAGCTCATCGCTATCATCTCACTCAACTTGCCGCCTCTTGTCGCTGTAAAGTCCATTGTAAATAGTACCTCCTTTGGCGCTATCGATATCAATTTATCGGATGACCATGATGCTGTCAATACATCTTCTAGAGGTAACCCTACATTTGCGTCTGTCATCTCTATCGCTCCACTTCTAACTCCGTTAAATGTCAAGCCGCTAAGCTCTGTGGTAAACTGGTAGCCATATACTTCTTTAAAGTTTTCACTCGTCATCTCTACTGATACCAGTTGTCCTGCTATCACTTCTTGATCTGCCGTCTCTAATGTAACTTTCTGTGTACTTCTTGGCTCTAGTACAATGCTTCTTACATTTGCCTTTGCACTACCATTTACATCCCCTACTTTTATTGCCATGAAGTCTTGGTCTACAAACTCATTCATTAGGTTGTACACATTGATCACTTCTCTGTAATCCAGTGGGATCGAGTTTGCTATCGCATAGTTCTTATCAACTATTTTCCAACTTGTGTTGTCTGGCAATTTGTTAGTCACTCCTAAGATCAACTTCCTCAATTGTACCAAATCACTTGCTCTCACTCTAAGGTCATTATTAATGTCTGCTGCAACCACATTGTACATATTTGTAAATGGTTGCAAGCCTAGTATGTGTCTTTGGATCAATACTAAATCCAAGGTACTTACTCCGTTCATATAGTCCTTATCTTTCTCTGCTGAGATCGCATAATCTACTCCCGTTGGTAAGAAATTGAAATTATAGATTCCTGAAGTCTGTAGGACTCTTGATAGATCGTTCACATTCGCCTCTAGTGTTACATCTACTTCTGATAGGTGCTCCCCTGCTTGTGTAGTGATCTCTCCTGCTATCCTATTGGTACTGCCATCGCATACATTTTGATTGTCAACTAGGCTTAAGTAGATCAAACAGAAGTCTGTATTCCCTTTCTTATCCCATACACTCATATGAACTTCCGATCCATTTGGTCCTTGTGCCACATACTCATCGCAATCAAATACTTTTGCAGATGATTTGTAACTAGGTACCCACTTCTGGTTATCTCCATTGTTAAACTTCGTCACGGTACCACTTTTGGCTTTTGGATACGTCACTCCATCTCCATCGAAGTCTACAAAACCTGTACCATCAAAATATTGTGGTGTGCTTGCATTTACTAGATAATCTCTATTTCCTACTTTGATGATCGTATCCATAAAGGCTCCTTTCATCTCATTAAGTGTATACAGTAAGTCACCTGAATCGTCACAGTTGTCAAATGAACCTCTGTCAAAATCTCTTGCCCATAAGGTCACTGATCCATCTTCCATCAATGCTGTGCTCAAACTTGAGCAGTATGGTGTCGGCGCTTTCTTATCTGCTACCATTACATTGTACGCACAACTTGTGTGGTTATGACATCCATCTGTAACTTTCCAGAATACTTTATGATTACTCATCGG